>CAZVYI010000018.1:0-24341 GCA_964631755.1 uncultured Sphingobacterium sp.
CTGCTAAATTGGGACAGAAATACATCAATGAACCAGAACTTTGGATAGAAACTGAGGAAATGGTTCGTAAAGTATTGATTGAGTCTAATATTCCATTTGTTGAAGTTCCTGACGAAGGTGCTTTTTATGGACCGAAAATTGATGTCCAGATCTGGAGTGCAATAGGTAGAGAATTTACCTTGGCAACCAATCAGGTTGATTTTGCTCAGGGCAGAAGATTTGGATTGGAATATACCAACAAGGATAACAAGGCTGAAACACCTTTGATTATTCACAGGGCTCCATTGGGAACCCATGAAAGATTCATTGGCTTCCTTCTAGAGCATTATGCTGGCAAATTCCCGGTATGGCTTTCACCATTGCAGGTAAAAATTTTACCTATCAGTGATAAGTTCAATGCATATGCCAGACAGGTAAATCAACAATTACTGGATGCTGGAATCAGATCTGAGGTGGACGACAGAGGTGAAAAAGTAGGTAAGAAAATCAGGGATACCGAATTGATGAAAATTCCTTACATGCTGGTCATCGGTGAGAAAGAACAGACTGAAAATACGGTTTCAGTAAGAAGACAAGGTAAAGGTGATATGGGGCAATGCGCTGTATCAGAAATATTGTCTACCTTAACATCCGAAATTAAAAATCGGCAAAACATTTAATAAAAAACAACAATGATGGATGCTGTCCTTTGCCGTTAAGGGCCTCCAAAAAAGACTATGGCATTACCAAACAGACCATTTAATCGCCCCGGTGGAAGATTTCTAGTAAGGAAAGAAGCTGAACACCGTATCAATCATTTTATTCGCGTTCCACAAGTGAGACTTGTTGGAGATAATGTAACAATGGGCGTTTATTCTACTCAGGATGCTTTAAAAATGGCCCAACAACTGGAACTTGATTTGGTGGAAATTTCTCCACAAGCAGATCCTCCAGTTTGTAAAATCATCGATTACAACAAGTTCCTCTATGATAAAAAGAGGAAGGAAAAAGAGATGAAGGCCAAAAGCAAATCTGCAGAATTAAAAGAAATCAGATTTACCCCTGGTACTGATGATCACGACTTTGATTTTAAAGCCAGACACGCTGAAAGCTTCTTAAAAGAAGGAAACAAAGTGAAGGCTTATGTCCAGTTTAAAGGTCGTGCTATTATGTTCAAGGAAAGAGGTGAATTGGTTTTGCTGAAATTTGCAGAAAGGTTGGCTGAAGTTGGACAAGTTGAAGGTTTACCGAAATTAGAAGGTAAGCGCATGCTCATGGTTATTGCCCCTAAAACTGCAAAAAAGAAAGCAGCTTCATCATCTGCTGCAGAATAATTCTTTTTTATACTGCTCTGCTTCTGGCATTATTCCATTTTCCACTCAACAGATAGGTGAGTGACATAATGAGTATGCTAGACCAATATAACCATTCAGAAGCCCATCCCCATGTAATTGGAAGGTTTTTTACATGCATTACTGTATAGATGTAAAAGCAATACAAGATGATGGTGATAATTTCTATCATCAGATTTACCCTTGTATTACCTGTGCCTGTAACGGAGTTTAAACAAATTGTTGCAACAGACATCAAAAGAATGGCAAATCCAACTATACGCAGGACCGGAATGCCAAGTTCCAGAAATGCAGCATTTTCATTAAAAAGTGATAGAATTTCTTTTGTAAAAAGTTGAATTGGAAAAAATATAAGTAGTGAAGAACCTGCACTCAGAAAAATGATTCGTTTGATTAAAGGCAAGACCCTTTCTTGCAGACCCTGACCAATTATATTAGATACCATTGTGTTTGCAGTTGCTGCAAATGCCCATATAAAAATTCCGCAAAAACCAAAGACAAGTCTCATGAGCTGACTTATATCCAATGCCATTGTTCCATCATGTGAAACCAGTATAAAAAAGAATTCCCAACTGATGATACTGATAGCATATTGTAGAACAAGAGGAGAAGACTGAATCAATATGGTTTTTGTGGTTATCCATTCAAACTTAATGCTTGAAAACAATCCGAATTTTTTACCCATTCCTTTTCCGCTGATGATTGCAAATACAACAGCCATTCCAATGAATTCAGCGCAAACACTAGCATAAGCTGCGCCATTGAAGCCCATCTCCGGCATGCCTAAATTGCCAAAGATGAGACCATAATCGAGTACTACATTGGAAATGGTTTCAGCAAGTGTTCCCCAAATCAATAATTTACTTTGATTGGTACCTACCAATAAGGCATTCCTCATTTGATAGAGGTATAAAAAGGGAAGTCCCCAAATTCTAATGGATAAAAAACCGATAGCTTTTTCTTCTAAGGCAGGGTCTGTAAAATTGCTAAAAATAAAGGGGGCCAGCGTATAGGTAGCCAGGATGCCCAGGCAGGCAATGAACATGGTAATATAAATGCTCTGCATGAACAATGCTCCGATTTCTTTTATCCTGTCTTGACCTGCTCTTCTTGATATCAATGCCTGTAGACCGTTATTCAGTCCAAATCCAATTACAGAAAAAATTAAATAATAAACTCCTGTTATTCCAGAAGCGCCAATAAACCCTTCACCTAGCTGAGCGAGAAATATACTGTTGATCAGGAAGTTGAACTGAGGGACCAAAATGGCAAAACTGATGGGTAAAGCCATTTGTAAAATTTGCTTGTAGCTGGTATCTAACTTTAAAACTTCCTCTGTACTCATTCATTCCTTTTTGCATTGCAAACCTACGGTTAATTGCAATGCGTGTAAAGCCTAAAATCATTAAATTTGTAAAAATGCACAACGCTTCAGTACAACAGGTCTTTGGGTTTAAAGCGACACCTTCTACTTTCGAGGGAGTTGAAAAAAAATTGTGTATTGAAATCGGTCCTGATTTTTATTCATTTTGCATCAGTGATTTATCAGGAAAACAAATATTTTCATTTGGCTACTACCATTCAAATCAACCCATAGAATCAAGCCATCTTCAAAGTTTATTCGATCATGAAAATTTAAAGGGTTTTTCTTTCAGTGATGTAGTACTCGTCCACAACCGAACAGAGATGGCCTTGGTTCCTTCAGCTTTTCATCAACCAGAAACAGCTGATACTATTTTGCAAACTATTCATGGTGATTTGGAGGAATTGAAAGTAATGGAAGATGACGTTCATCAATGGGAGTTATTCAATGTCTATGGATGGAATCCTGAAATTTGTAAAGCTGTTTCTGATAAATTTCCTCAGGTTAGATATGTACAGTTTATTACTGCCGCCTTAAGATCTTTGTTCAAATCTTTATCAATTGATAAAGAGCAGCTGTTAAAATTATATTTCTACCAAAAATCTTTCACTGTCATCGCCCTAAAAGACACCCAACTTCAATTGGCACAGTCGTTTCACTTTGAAACCCCACAAGATGTGATTTACCATTTGTTAAATCTTGTTGATCGGTTAAAATTAGATCTTGCTACTGTAGCAGTAGAAGTAAGTGGTTTACTGGATATTCATTCAGAAACTTGGAAAGAACTCAATAAATTCTTTATAGAAGTTGAAGTAGAAGCGTTTTCCGGAATACCTCAAGATGCCAATCAGGTAAATGAAGTCCCGGCTCATTTTTATACACCTTTTTTGATTTCACCGCGATGCGTATAATCAGTGGAGAATTAGGTGGACGAAGATTCAGTCCCCCCACAAACATGCCCTATACAAGACCCACAACCGATATTGCAAAAGAGGGATTGTTCAGCATTATTCAGCATAATCTTAATCTGGAGGAAATCAAATCACTCGATCTGTTTGGTGGTACTGGTAGCATCAGCTATGAACTGTATTCCAGAGGTGTTCAACAACTCACCATTGTTGAAAAAGATCCTATAATGTATGAATTCATTAAAAAGACTGCTAAAGATTTAGGCATTGATTCAATACAAGTGATAAGAAATGATGTTTTTAAATTTATGCGGGAGACCAAAGAAAAATATGATTTCATTTTTGCAGGACCACCATATGCTTTAGGAAATATTGAAGAACTTCCTGAAGTGGTCTTTAAGCAGGAATTGTTGTTGCCCAATGGATGGTTCGTATTAGAACATACGCCAAGAAACGATTTTAAAAATATGCCGTTTTATAAAACAGAAAGAAAGTACGGGACTACCATTTTTTCTATTTTTATCAATAGACCAGATTGAATTGAACTATGAGAAAAGTTGAAGCTAGAAGTTTCTTTAGAAAGCAAAGAATAGCTTTAACCACTTATCAGGTTAACGTTGCACAGGATTTGCTGTTGATCAGGTTTCAAGAAATGAATTTGCCTTTTTTGAATATTGTTCATTCCTATTTACCCATTTATGCGCATAATGAACCAGATCCTTCACCATTGTTGGACTGGCTTCGGTTTACTGATCCCGGTATTCAAATTGTATACCCCAGAATAAATCAAGCAGATTTTTCAATGCAACATATTCTTCAGGATGAGGAGACCAGCTTTCTGTTGAACCAATATGGTATTCCAGAGCCTGTTGGTGGACAAGAAGTAGCTCCTGAGGATATTGATTTAGTGATTGTTCCTTTACTTGGCTTTGATGAACAAGGAAATAGAGTAGGCTATGGAAAAGGATACTACGACCGTTTCCTGGCAAAATGTAAAGAGGATGTTATAAAAGTTGGACTTTCATTTCTTTCTCCAATTGAATCTATAGAGGATGTAGATTTCTTCGATAAAAAGCTCGATTTTTGCATTACACCAGAAAGTGTTTATGCTTTTTAAAAATGTCTACCTCAGGTCATTTCGTTTATTCCTTTTTCCATTAGCAATTGTTTATGGAAGAATACTGGCATTTCGTAACTGGTTGTATGAAAGAAAAATTATTGGTGCTGTTACTTTTAATTTGCCAATCATATGCGTAGGTAATTTATCAGTTGGAGGAACAGGCAAATCACCCATGGTAGATTATCTCGTAACCTTCCTTAAAAAAGAATATCCCATAGCAACATTGAGCCGTGGATACAAACGAAGAACTTCAGGGTATGTTTTAGCAAATGAACAAACAACAGCCATTGAAATAGGGGATGAGCCCATGCAGTTTCACTTGTCGCATCCAGATATAGCAGTTTCAGTTTGTGAAAAAAGAATCGAAGCAATTCCGCAATTGTTATATGATAAACCTGAAACCAAATTAGTGATTCTGGATGATGCTTTTCAGCACCGCGAAATAGTAGCAGGTTTCAATATTGTACTTACAGATTATTCAAACTTATACACTCGGGACTATTTTTTACCTACTGGCGATTTAAGAGATCAGAAACAAAGTGCTGAAAGAGCAGATGTGATTGTTGTTACAAAATGTCCACCGACATTATCTCAACAGGAAAGATTTGAGATCATGAGAGAAATTAATCCAAATTCTCATCAACATATTTTCTTTACTTCAATTCAATATGAAACACCTTATCACATATTAACAAAAGAGGAAAAGTCTTTGTCGAAAAATGCTGAAGTTTTATTGGTATGCGGTATTGCTAATCCTCAACCACTGACCGATTATATCCATGAAGCAACCAAAACCTATGATGCACTTTTTTACAGTGATCATCATATCTATACCATTGAGAATTTAAATGAAATCGAAGAACGATTTGGTCAAATTAGAGATGAACAAAAAATGATTGTTACCACTGAAAAAGATGCTGTAAGATTGATTAAGTTTAAAGAGAAGGTCTGTAATTGGCCTTTATATGTTTTGCCAATAACAGTAGGCTTTTTATTTGATCAAGAGCCTCAATTCAAATCGCTTATCAATAAATATCCCAAATCTTTTTATGAACAACAGCATCTTGAATCACTTCATGAGGCAATTGCTGTAGAAAAAAATTAACCTATGGGAAGAAAAAATACTAAGCGAAAAAAAGAATACAAAAAAGAAGTCCAACTGTATAAAGGTCTTTTTGAAATTACCCGTTCAGGAATGGGTTTTGTTATCGTATCCGGTTTGGAAAGAGATATCATCATAAGACCTAATGATTTTAATAAGGCCTTTCATGGTGATTTGGTGAGGGTAGAAATCACAAAAGGTGACGTAAGAGCAGGTCGTTTACAGGGTAAGATTGTTCAGGTAATCGAAAGAAAACAAAAACAATTCGTTGGAGTTGTTGAGGTCAATAAAGATTTTGCATTTTTCATTCCAACAACAGATAAACCTATTCCAGATTTCTTTATTCCCGGACATGCTTTACATGGTGCAAAAGACGGGCAAAAAGTAATCGTTCAAATTGTTTCATGGGATGAAAAAGACAAACGCCCTAAAGGTGAAGTGATTGAAGTGATTTCACAGGAAATGGAAGGTGATTTGGCTATGAAAGAAATTCTGATTCAACAGGGTTTTTCAATTCATTTCCAAGATGAAGTATTGGAAGCGTCTGAAAGAATACCTGATATAATAAGCAAAGATGAAATACTAAAACGAAGAGATCTTCGTGAAATTTTGACATTTACCATCGATCCTGATGATGCTAAAGATTTTGATGATGCTTTAAGTTTTCACAGAATTGATAAGAATCATATTGAAATTGGTGTTCATATTGCAGATGTTAGCCATTATATAGATGCAGATAGTATTTTAGATACCAGTGCATACGAAAGAGCCACCTCAGTTTATATGCCAGATAGGGTAGTTCCAATGTTGCCAGAACGTTTGTCAAATGGACTCTGTTCACTAAGGCCACACGAAGAAAAACTAACATATTCCTGTATTTATAAAATGACCAATGATGGAAAAATTATCGATAAATGGCTGGGTAGAACAGTAATCAATTCCAATCACAGGTTTACTTATGAAGATGTTCAGCAAATTATAGATAATGGAACCGGTTTATATGACAAAGAAGTACTCTTGCTGCATAACTTGGCTCAGAAAATGAGACAAGAAAGAATGAAAAACGGAGCAATCAATTTTTCCTCTCAAGAGGTTAGATTTAAATTAGATGAACTTGGAAGACCCATTGGTATTGTTGTAAAAGAAAGTAAGTCGTCTCATCAATTGATTGAGGAGTTTATGTTACTGGCAAACAGGACTGTTGCTGAGACGGTATCAAAAATTAAAGTTTCGAACAAACCTATTCCTTTTCCATACCGCGTACACGATCAGCCAGATGAAGACCGACTACTACCTTTTGTAGAATTTGCCAGAAAATATGGTTATCATTTTCAAACGAAAACACCGGAGCAAATTGCTACATCTTTTAATGAAATGCTTTTGAAAGTACAGGGACTACCAGAGCAAAGAGTTTTGGAGCAAATGGGTATTCGGACAATGGCTAAAGCTATATATACGTCTAAAAATATTGGACATTATGGATTAGGATTTGAAGACTATTGCCATTTTACTTCACCCATCAGAAGATATCCAGATATTCTGGTACACAGGGTATTAACAAGTGTACTTGAAGGTGATCCGGTTATTGATAAAAAAATGGAACAAAAATGTCTGCATTGCAGCGAAAGAGAAAGAGCTGCAATGGAAACCGAACGTGCGTCAAACAAGTATAAGCAAGTTGAATTCATGAAGCAATACCTTGGTGATGAATTTGATGCAGTAATTTCTGGTGTAGCCAGTTTTGGTTTCTGGGCAGAAACAGTTGATCACAAGTGTGAAGGTTTTGTATCTGCTACATCTTTATTGGATTATGATGACTTCATTTATTATGAATCAGAATATGCATTGATTGGAAAAAGAAGCAATTGGGCTTTTAGGATTGGTGATCCGGTTAAAATAAAGGTTATCTCTGCCAATCTTTCCAAAAGACAGCTGGATTATGAATGGATATTAGACCTGGATTTTAAACCCGCTCAAACCAAAAAAAAGAAAAAGTAAACATCTTGTCTTCATTTGTTATCTTAGAGCATAGCTTAATTCTATGTCTGATTTAGAACATCTGCAAAAATCTTTTGAGTCCTATTTTGCTCACAGGCATTTCCCTGATGAGCCGTCAACTTTATATGATCCTCTTGAGGAGTTTCTGTTAAATAGTGGTAAGCGTATCAGGCCTGTTATGTGCTTAATGGGTAATGAGTTATTTGGTGAGATTCACCAAGATGCTTATCATATTGCAGCTGCAATTGAGCTTTTCCACAATTTTACACTTGTTCATGATGACATTATGGACAAAGCACCTCTAAGGAGAGGTAAACCTACGGTACATGCAGTACATGGAGAGCCTACTGCTTTATTGGGTGGAGATGTAATGATGGTAGTCGCCTATGACTATCTGAGTAAAATAGAACCTCATTATTTGAAAAAAGTAATCGCGCTCTTTAATAAAACTGCTAAAGAGGTTTGTGAAGGTCAGCAATACGACATGGATTTTGAAAAAAATCAACATGTAAGTTTGAGTGATTATATCAAAATGATAGAACTCAAAACTTCAGTCCTTTTAGCAGCAAGTTTACAATTGGGTTCAATTGTTGGTGGAGCCAGTGAGGGAAATCAGCACCATATTTATGAATTTGGGCGGAACCTGGGTATCGCCTTTCAAATTCAAGATGATTACCTGGATGCATTTGGAGATCCTGAAAAATTTGGAAAACAAGTAGGTGGCGATATCCAAAGCAATAAAAAA
Source organism: uncultured Sphingobacterium sp. (assembly GCA_964631755.1). GTDB lineage: Bacteria > Bacteroidota > Bacteroidia > Chitinophagales > Chitinophagaceae > Pollutibacter. Next base: position 8,568 of record CAZVYI010000018.1, read on the forward strand.
ACCTTTCTCATGATTCATGCACTGGAGACAGCGCATGGAGAATTGCGAACCGCATTGATTAAAGCGATGGAAGAGAATCCTGCTGATAAAGTAGAACTTGTACTGAACATTTTTAAAGCCTGTGGTATAGACTCATGGGCATCAGCCTTGAAGGAACAATATCTACAGACGGCATTAACACATTTGGAAGAAATCGCTGTTTCAAAATCAAGAAAAGCTCCATTACGTGCCCTTGCTCATTATTTAATTTCAAGAGACAAATAAATCAAAGTGGGAAACTTCTTCAGAAAAAAAAATATTAATGCACTTGGCACTGCTAACGAAAGTGGTCACGATGAGAGTGGGGGATTAAAACGAGTTTTAACAGTAAAAGATTTAACCCTAATGGGTGTGGCTGCGGTTATTGGAGGGGGTATTTTTTCAACCATTGGATCAGCAGCATTTAATGGTGGACCAGGTGTTATCTTTTTATTTATCATTACGGCTATCACCTGTGGTTTTACTGCATTGTGCTATGCAGAATTTGCTTCCCGTTTTCCAGTAGCAGGTAGTGCCTATACTTATTCTTATATCAGCTTTGGTGAAATTGTTGCATGGATTATAGGATGGGCGCTTATTTTAGAATATGCAATTGGTAATATTGTTGTAGCCATCTCCTGGAGTGCCTATTTCAATAATATCCTGAGAGCCATGGGTATTCATCTGCCTGAATGGCTGAGTATTGGGTATCAAACAGCATATAAAATAAATGAATCAACTGTTTTAGCCGGAGGAGATACAAGTACATTGGTTTATAATACAGCTCCTAAATTAGCTGGTATACCTTTCATCGTCAATTTACCTGCCTTTGTAATTGTTTCATTGGTTACCTTACTCGCTTATGTAGGAATTAAAGAAAGTAAGAAAACAGCCAATATCATGGTTATTCTAAAAATTGTTGTTTTATTACTGGTGGCACTGATTGGCTTTTGGTATATATTTTCTAATGATACAACAAGTAATTGGACTCCATTTCTACCAAATGGAATGTCTGGTGTTTTAAAAGGTGTTTCTGCTGTATTCTTTGCCTATATTGGCTTTGATGCAATTTCAACTACAGCAGAAGAATGTTCCAACCCTCAAAGAGATTTGCCAAGAGGGATGATTTATTCTTTAATTGTTTGTACAATTATTTATATCGTTACTGCCTTAGTGATAACAGGACTTGTACGATCATCTGAATTTGAAAATGTAACGGATCCTCTAGCTTTTGTATTTGATAAAATCAATATGCAAAAAGTAGGTTTCTTTATTTCCGTGAGCGCTGTAGTTGCAGCAACAAGTGTATTATTGGTTTTTCAATTGGGTCAACCAAGAATTTGGATGTCAATGAGCAGAGATGGTTTATTACCAAAATCATTTTCAAAAGTCAATCGTAAATATCAAACTCCTGGTTTTGCAACCATTGTTGCTGGTGTTCTAGTAGCTGGACTTGTTCTTTTCATAGACGATAAATTGATAACAGATCTTACAAGTATTGGTACTTTATTTGCATTTGTACTTGTAAGTGCTGGAGTTCTTTATTTACCTAGGATTCAAAAAGAAAAGGGGAAATTTTCAATACCTTATATCAATGCACAGTTTATTTATCCAATTATCTATCTTTTTGGAGCTTTTTTATTTTACGATAGAACAGTCGCAGCTTTTGAAAATCTTGGGAATGAAGGTTATCAGGAAGTCCTTTTCATCATTTTCATGATCCTTGCAGGTATACTTGCAGTCTTTTCTTATTTAAGGAAATATTCACTCGTTCCAGTGCTGGGAGTTGTATGCTGTCTTTATTTAATGGTAGAAATACCCGCTAACAGCTGGATTGTATTCTTTGGATGGATGGGATTAGGATTGATGATCTATTTTTTATACGGTAATAAAAATAGTAAGCTAAATATTGGCCATGAAGTTTCAGGAAGGCGATAGTATAGTCGTTTTGGCTACAGGAGAAAAGGGTGAAGTGATAGAATGGATCAATAAGAAAATGCTCACTATCCGTGTCGATGGTGTTGAATTCCCTGTATATGCCGATCAGATAGATTTTCCTTATTATGATGATTTCTCCAAACCAAAGGAAATAATGCCTAAAAAATCCGCTGCCGGAACTGTGCTTCCAAGTCGTGAAAAAAAACCAGAAAAAAATATCGAAAAAGATGGGGTCTGGTTGTCTTTTTTTCCTGTACTAGATAAAGATGTATTTGATGATGACTTGATTTCACATTTCAAGATTTATTTGTTAAACCATACAGATGAAGAGCTGGAATGTAGTTTTTCGGTTTTTTTGGGACAAAACAAAGACCTGGAAATCAAGAGTGTGGTTAGAGCATTAGATGAATTGTACTTGATCGATCTTCCCCTCGAAAAATTAAGCGACCATCCAAAGTTTAGTTTTGAGTTTAAATTGACTGAAAATAGGGCCGACAAGGCAAGCAGATTTGTAGTTGAATATAAACCTAAGGGCAAACAAATGTTTAAACTGGCAACACATGTAATACAACAACAACAGGCTTCTTTTAAACATAAATTATACGACCAATTTCCTTTAAAAGGGGATGAGATTTTGCAAGAAAACCCTAATTATAAGGAACAAGCAGAACAAGATGGATTTGATCTTAAAAAACTCATGCTTGCAGGGTTTAAAGTCAAGAAAAGATAAACAGGATTAATTCAAGTCAGCTTTCATTCAAATCTGCTAATTTTGATATGCCGTAATACGCTATCGCGCTGGGCAACCAGCGAGGAAAGTCCGGACAGCTCAGAGCGTCGCACCGGTGAATAGCCGGGTTCCGATTCGTCGGAAACAGATAGTGCCACAGAAAATAACCGTCCGTCTTTGGTGGATAAGGGTGAAAACGGGAGGTAAGAGCTCCCGACAGTCATTAGTAATAATGATTGTGGGTAAACCTTGCGTGCTGAAATGCCACATAGGTCGGGGTAAACCTTGTTTGAAGAGTGACTCGCTCTTCCTCTATGAGGCCTCGATGGGTAGGCAGCTTGATCCCTTTTGGTAACGAAAGGGACAGATAAATGATAGCCTTGTACAGAATCCGGCTTATTACTTACGGCAATCTTATTAAAAAAGCCCTCTAAAAAGAGGGCTTTTTCTTTACCAAACTAAACCAACTTTTATAAGTCGAACTCTTTAATTACTTGAGTAAAATCTTGTATTAATATAATTATCAGCTACTTGAAAATTTAAAAATAAATTTGAATTGATGTTTTCCGCTTTGAATGAATTGTCCATCAATAAGTCGCCTTTCATTAAATCTGTGACAATTGTTAATTGAAAAGATTTGTAAAAATCACTTGTAATTCTTTTGTCGGCTTCAGTAATTTCAATATCAATATAATTTAGCAACTTGTAAGCAGCCAGGTCAGACTTCATATTCCTGTGCATTTCGTTGTCAGCTCTTTTGATCATATTCTTGCTGGGTAAGCTTATTTTAGCTAAAGGTAGATTGTCAGTCAAAAGATTTAAGTGTTTTCCATTAGGTTGCAAACTATCATTCAGTAAATGATTTTCTGAATGAGCAAGAGCTGGTGTAATACTAATAAGTTGATTCAAACTAAGAATGACTAGGATAAAGGATATTTTTAAATGAGATTTCATAAAAACTAATTTAGGTACTTTGTATAGCAAGGAACCGTATAATGTATTGGATGCTTTAATTTACTGCATCCCATCAAAGGAATTGTTAACAATCGAGAATGCAAAGATACGATTGTATTACTGTATTCCAAAAGATATTCGTTAATGATTTTTAAAAATTTCTAAATAATAGTTTTCTTGAGATACTAATTTTTAAAAATATTACACAAATTAAATTAATTATAGATTTTATCTAAATAAATCAGATTATATTAGATTGGGTTAAGCAAAAAAAGGCATTCTACTTAGATATAAGCAGTCTTAAAGGGGAAATGATAGAAATTAAATTAGATCGAGGGCTTTGGTAAAAGTTGTTACCACTGGCACTACCATTAGTGAAACAAGAGAAGGGACATAGAAATACACTCCTACAGATAGGGCAAGTGATAGGAAAAACAACATCCAGTAAGTATTTTTTTGGCTCTTGGTCATCTTGCTTTATTTAATGTTGCAAATATACAACCGCTTCACATTTCTAAAAAAACTTAATCTATTCATTTTCATGAAAATATTTTAATGTGTCAGCTTTACACTTTTTTAAATTATGTGTAAATTGTACACCTTGTATAAATGCAGCTGATGAAGATTGATTTGTATTTAAAATTTAAGACAAACCCTGGGCAGAACCTTAATATTGTTTTTGAAGATAAAAACACCACTAATTTGTCTAAAGGGGTGTCAACCTTAATGCAATTTCATAACCATGAATATTGGAAATATCCTATTGAAATTGCAGACTTTTCAAAAATTAAAATAGATAAGCTAAATTACTTTTATCAGTTTAGCGATGGAAAAGGTAATACGAACGAAGATTGGGGAGTAAATCGAAACTTGTGTCTAAGTGATTTGACAGATGGGTTAATGATCATAGATAGTTGGACTGATATGGGCTTAATTGAAAACGCCTATTATACTGCTCCCTTTCAGAAAGTTTTTCAAAAATCTCACAAAGTTACTCCAGTAACTCATATAGAAACTGGTTCCATTCGATTCTCAGTAATGTCTCCTCTTTTAGAAAGTGGAGAAGAACTTTGTTTATCAGGTAATCAATCTTGTTTGGGAAAATGGCAATTGACTGATGTGAAAACCATGCAATACGATGGTAGGAAATGGTTTGTTGATTTAAATTATATCCAAGTTGGTGCTTCTTTTGAATACAAATACTGTATACGAAATAAAACAAACGGTAATATTCGATTTGAGAATGGAGAAAACAGAACAGTCAATCTACCATCAACCGGTTTTAATGCAGTCCTGATTCAGGATAATTTTGTAAGGGATGATAGAAGATGGAAAGGAACTGGAGTTGCAATTCCTGTTTTTAGTATAAGGACAAAAGAAGGATTGGGAGTAGGAGAGTTTCCAGATATTAAAAAAATGGTGGATTGGGCTAAAAAGGTATCAATTAAAATGATACAATTGTTGCCTGTAAATGATACTACTTCAACTCATTCGAAATTAGATTCTTATCCATACGCTGCAATATCTGCTTTTGCTTTACATCCTCTTTATGTTTCACTAGAAGCAATTGCAGGAGATAAATTCCGTAAAGCCATTCATACTCATCTTCAAAAAAAGAAATCACTAAATGAACTAGAAGGGGTAGATTATGATATGGTGATGGAATTAAAATGGGATGCACTAACAATTTTATATGAATTGATGAAAGACAAGGTTTTCAACGAAACCTTATACAAAGATTTTTTTAATGAAAATAAAGATTGGCTTGTACCTTATGCAGCTTATAGCTATTTGAGAGATAAATTTGGTTCGCCAGATTCATCAACATGGGGTAAATACGCCAATTATGATGAAAAGATAATTCAAGAACTATGTACTCCTTTTTCTAAACAATACGATAGAATTGCAATACATTATTTCATTCAATATCATCTTCATCTTCAATTGAAAGATGCGCATGATTATGCTAATGCGAATGGCATCATTTTAAAAGGTGATATTGCAATAGGTGTTCATCGACATGGAGCAGATACATGGACAGATCCGAGCTTATATCACTTAGACCAACAAGCAGGTGCCCCTCCAGATGATTTTGCTGTATCTGGACAAAATTGGGGTTTTCCAACTTACAATTGGGAAAAAATGAAATCAGATGGATTTGCATGGTGGAAAAGCAGATTCAGTCAAATGTCAAATTACTTTGATGCATTTAGAATAGACCATATACTCGGTTTTTTCAGAATTTGGTCTATTCCTGAACACGCAGTTGAAGGAATTATGGGGAAATTTGTTCCAGCGCTTCCGGTTTATAAACATGAATTTGAGCATAAAGGAATTTGGCTGGATGAGTCTCGGCTTACTTCACCGTTCATTACCCATGATATTATTCATCAACTTGCTCCAGGTTTTGAATCAGATGTATTGCCATTTCTCGATGCTAAAGAGGATCATACATTTAAGTTTAAAAACGAATATAGTACACAGAAGAAGATAGATTGTTATTTCAAAAATCTACCTGAAACTGAACATTACAGTTTACTGAAACAAGTATTGTTTAATCTTCATTCAAATCTAATTCTTTGGAAGGATGATTTAACAAATCAATATCACTTTAGATTTAATGCATCTAAAACTTTGTCGTTTCAAAATTTAGATTCGCATATTCAGTTTCAACTTCAGGAGTTATACAATGATTATTTCTTTAATCGTCAGGAAAAAATATGGCGTGAAGAAGCTATTGATAAACTTCCTGCATTGAAGAAATGCACTGAAATGTTGGTATGTGGTGAAGACCTGGGAATGGTTCCAAAATCTGTTCCAGAAATCATGTCATATTTAGGCTTTTTAAGTATGGAAGTGCAACGGATGCCAAAACAATCTTCTCAGAAATTTTTTGACCCCTCAACTGCAAATTATCTTTCTGTAGTTACTCCTTCAACACATGACATGAGTACCATTCGTGAATGGTGGATGGAAGATAAATGGGCTACACAAGAGTTCTATAATCAAATGCTTTGGCAATATGGTTCAGCTCCTGATGAAGCAAATTCACAAATCGTTCGATCTATTATTTTACAGCATTTGTCATCTCCGGCAATGTGGTCTATATTTCAGATACAGGACTTATTTGCAATGAACAATGAATTGAGAATTGCAAATCCATATGATGAAAGGATTAATATTCCTGGTGATTCCAAACACTATTGGAGATTTAGGATGCACAAGAACTTAGAGGATTTATTGGATGATGCTTCATTTAATGAAGATTTGAAATACTGCATCACAACAAGTGGAAGATAATGTTTAAAATAAAATTCTGGAAAAAATCACTTGCTTTTGAATATCCATTTACCATTTCAAAGGGAAGTAAAACCCATCAACCAATTTTTGTTGTCGAATTAGAGTGGAGAGGTATAAAGGCATACGGTGAAGCTCCCGCAATAAACTATTACAATATTTCAGTTGATCAAATGGAGGAAGATATTTCAGCAAAATTAAAATTTGTTGAAAGTTTTTCATTTACAGAACCCAAACGGTTCTGGCATTTTTTACATCATCTTTTTCCAAAAAATCCTTTTTTGGTATGCGCGTTGGATATGGCAGGCTGGGACTTGTATGCAAAAATCAGAAACAAACCACTCAGTGCCATATGGAATGTAAATCCTCAACATTCGCCAATTACAGATTATACCATTGGTATTGGTGAAATTGATCAGATGTTAGCTAAGATAAAAGCACATCCTACACCCATTTATAAAATTAAGGTAGGAAATGATGCAGATGTTGAGCGACTCCTTGCTATAAGGCAGCATACAGATGCCAAACTCAGAGTAGATGCCAATGGAGGATGGCAATTAGAAGAAGCATTGGCAATGTTACCCGTTTTAGAAAATATTGGGATTGAATTGATTGAACAACCATTCGCTACTGATGCTTTGGCTGATACCAAAAATTTTGCTGAAAAAACTGAAATACCAATAGTTGCTGATGAATCTTGTATTGGGTTATCCGATGTTGAAAAATGTTCAGGTGTCTTTGATGCAATCAATATAAAGCTCACAAAAAGCAGCGGCATTACACCTGCCTTAGATATGATTAAAAAGGCGCGTCAATACGGACTTAAAATCATGCTGGGCACAATGAATGAATCTACCATTGGTACAGCGGCTTTAGCACATATTGCACCAATGGTAGATTATTTGGATGCTGATGGCCCCCTGTTATTAAAAGAGGATCTGGCAACCGGCATCACTTATCAGCAATTTAAATTATTACCTTCTGATCAACCTGGATTAGGAATTCAAGTTAATGCTGATTTAATTAATTAAATCGATAACCGATTCCGACGCCTATTGTTCTTGGTCTTCCTAAATGAGCTGCACCAAAATCATAGGCATAGTCAATAAATTTTGTGCCTGTTAAATTTCGGGCCCAGACAGAAAAATCAAATTGTCTTGTTCGAAACGAAGATCTAAGATTAAGTATCCCATATTCGTTCTGTACAATCGTATTTGCTAAGTCAAAATATTGTTTTCCGTTGCGCTGGTATTCTGTTCTAATAGACCATGTATTCTTTGATATTTTTATTTCATATTGCAATGCTATGAATTGATTGAATGAAGGGGTAAAAACCTGCCTTTTTCCTGACAAATCAATTTGTTCTCCATTGCTTACAGCATCAAGTTTTCTGTACTTGGCATCGGTAATTCCACTATTGTATTGAACTGATAATCCCTTTACGATTTGAGCCATCATTTCGAATTCAATACCAAATGATCTAAGCCTTCCAGCATTTTGAGTAACTGTAACAGCATCTGGAAGAATGAGTAAAGGAGTTTGAATATTGGTTACTAAATTATAAAAAGCAGAAAAACTATAACGCATCGTTTGTTTCTTATTACCGCCTTTTGTGCCCAATTCAAACATGTTGCTGAACTCTGGCAGAAAAGCCTTTAATGGAAGCTGTGAAGGGTCAGAACCGATACTGGACAATCCACCGCTTCTAAAGCCTCTTGCATAACTCAAATACACCAATTGGTTTTCCTTAGGCTGGAACTGAAATCCAAGTTTGGGTGAAAATGCAGTGTAATTGGTTTTTGCAGATTGTGGTTGAAGTGTTACTACAGGATTCATTGGTTGTTTTTCGTACTCACTTGATACAGTCATAGACCTATTTTCATTGTCCACTCGCAGGCCACCTGTCAAAGTTATTTTTTTGCTGATCTTGTATCCCATATTGGCATAACCTGCAATACCATTATTTTTTGATGTATTGTTTGAAATAATTGAAAAGTTTACATCCGGTACTCCAAATAGGCCGGCATCTTTACCAAATACAGTAGCTTGTTTTCCTGGATTGTTTTGAATAAAATGAAAAACACCGGCTGTCCAATCTAATTTTGAATTATCACTAGAGTTATTCGACTGTAATCGGAGTTCATTTGAAAAAATGCCAACAGTGTTGAACTGATTGCCGTAATTGTTATAGATGCCAACAATATCTGCAGGCGAAAAATCAGCGTCTAATGTTTTATCGTAATACCTGTAATTTCGTTGATAGGAGCTCTGAAGCGTGAGATCAAAAGTTTTCCCTTTGTGCTTAATGCTCAGTGATGAATTTGAAGTATTGTCTCTCATCTCTGCCAGCTGATTTTGTTCTAAAGTATAGGGTTTTTCAAACAATGCGGTAATATCAGTGACCAAAGGAAATGCCCCATTATTTCTTCCAAAGTATTGTTTATGATTTGCCAGAATACTCCAATTGTTTTTTAAATAATACCTAAGCTGAACATCAAACATGGTTTGTTGCTGATTATCGTATTTTTGGTTGTAAAAAGTATTGGTATAGTAACCATTTTTTTTGTCGTGTAATACGGAAATTCCTAAAAACATTTTATTTTTTACAATAGGCGCATTGAAACCACCAGTATATCGTTGTTGTCCAAAGTTTCCAAACTGAACATCAGCAAAACCACTAGTTGTATTCGTTGGTTTTTTGGTTGTAATATTAATTATTCCACCCATGGCATTTCGGCCATAAAGAGTGCCCTGTGCACCTCTAATGATTTCAATTCGGTCAACATTTTGCAATTGGGGTATGTAAGTATCCAAATTAAATTGTGCTACACCGTCTATATATGTTACAACAGCTTGTTCATAAGAAGTTGTAGTAATACCTCTGATGGAAGTTACATTTCGATTGTCGCCGGAATTGGACAAGTAAAGATTGGGAGCTATGCCGGATAAATCATTCATATCCCACAAACGCATATCTCTTATTTGCTTGGAATTGTATGCTGTAATTGATGAAGGAACAGAAAAAATATTTAAATCTTTCTTATTGGCATTAACAAGAACGTCACCGATATTTTTATAAATCGGGGTCATTTCTACATTGACTTCAGTGTTGTTGTCGACTGTAAATGATATTATTTTTGATGCATAACCTTCGGCATTCAAATTTGCTTTATAAACTCCTTTTGGGATATTGTTAAATCGAATAGTACCATTTTTATTCTCGAAAGGTAATTTTTCAAGGTTTAAAATGGTGATTTCAACAGAAGAGAAATTTTTATCTTGAGCTGAATTTAAATTAAAAGTTACTTGAAAACTTTCTTGTGCATAGAGGATAGGATTTACAAATAAAAGAAAACACAGTATCAAACTTCTCATGAGAAAATTCATTTATTGTAATAGTGAGGAAATACTTTTGTTATTGATTTCAGTGAAAAATTGGGCTATGTTATCAGTACAACGTTCTAAAAATAATTTACCTTTTTCTGGATTTGAAAGTGATGGGTCACCTGATCCAGTATCTTTTGTAATCATTGTCCATGGTCTTTGCGTCCATGCCCATCCTTCTTTAATACCAGTAATATTAAAATTTTTAGTTGCACCATCACCAGCTTCACTTAATGGAAGCAATAGGGAAGGGTAAAGATGCATCATTACACTGGTTTCCATTTCATCTGCATGATCTCCTTTGTTCTCAAAAATATCTTGCTTAGGGGCTGAATTAAACCAATTAACAACTGAAACAAAAAGATCTGGAAATTTTCCGGCAAGCTCTCTTATCATTGAAACAAAATTATTTGCTCCATGTCCATTTAATATAACAAGTTTTGTTACACCATGCCTTCTTACTACATCACATACGTCAATTAATATTGATAATTGAGTTGATGGATTCATATTGATGCAAAAAGGTACATCAAGTTGTCCCGTATTTACACCAAATGGTATATTAGGAAGAACCAAAACTTTATGTCCAGCTTTCCAGGCTTTTTCAGCACTTTTGGTAGCAATATATTCTACCTGATAGTTATCTGTTGCATACGGCATATGATAATTATGTGCCTCAGTAGCGCCCCATGGTAATACTGCAACATCGAATTGGTGTTGTTGGATTTCTTTCCAATTGGTTTCTGCAAGTACAAAAGGACGTGGTGATTGATTATTCATGTTGTTTGATTTCTTTTTTCTGACAAACGTTTTAAAGAGTTGATGCTGACATTCAACTCAAAGCCAATGAGCAGTACTAAAGAATTGACAAATACTAGAAACATAAGTATCAATATACTACCCAATGATCCATAAATTTTATTATAAGAAGCAATATTGTTTACCCAATATGAAAACAAATAAGTAAAAGCCATTATTAGTACTGTAGCCAGAATTGCCCCAGGAGACCTGATTTTCCATTTTTTTTGGACATGTGGAGCATATTTATATATCAAACCTATTGCTAAAAATATCAAAAGAAATGTAACCGCAAAATGTCCTATGTTAAACAATAAGTCCGACCATTGATCTTCTATATTGAGTTGATCTGTTACCCATTTTAAGAGAACAGTTTGGGTCAACATGATTAAAATAGTCGCCAATAAAAGTAAAATAATGATGGCTGTTAAACGTATAGCACTCCACCTCACTTGTATGAAATTTCTGTCTTCAACCTCAATATGCAACATGGATTTTCGAAATGTTCGCATAATTGTTAGCGTAGCATTGGATGAAAAATATATAGCAAGTAATAAACCAAAAGATAAAGTTCCGGTTCCACCTGCAAAAAAATCATCCATTACCTTCTTGATCATTTGATAAGTAGTGTCGTCAGGAATAATATTATTAAGTAGAATTAAAATTTCAGTATAAAGACTTTTTGATCCTGGTATATATGATAATAAAGTAAAAAGAAAGATGAGTAGAGGAGGGACAGCCATGAGAAAATTAAAAGATATGGATGCCGCTCTTTCGTTTAATCCAATTTGCTGTGTTTGTTTTACAAAAAACGTAACAACATCATACAAGGGTATTTTCTCAAATCCGGGCAATAGTATTCTCTTAGACCAAAGGATGATTGGTTTTATGGGAGGGCTTTCTAAAATAATGCGCTGCAATTTAATCATGCTCTTCAATTATCGAATACCCAAACTATCAAGTGCTTTCCTGTATTTTCTCGCATTGCTAAAATGTTCTTCTGCTGTTGCTGCAAAGCTATGCGATCCAGAAAAATCAGCTTTTGCACAAAAGTACAAATAGTCTGTCTTTTCTCCTTTTAAGACCGCATCTATGGAACTAACAGAGGGGGTACAAATGGGACCAGGTGGTAACCCTTTGTTTTTATAGGTATTATACGGAGAGGAAGCACTGTTGTTGATGTGTGCAAGAGTTACTCGTTTGATTGAAAAATCTCCAACAGCAAATTTAACAGTCGGGTCTGCCCCCAATGGCATTCCACGTTTTATTCTATTCAAATAAACGCTTGCTATAGTTGATTTTTCATTTTCATCATTGGTTTCTTCTTCAACAATTGATGCTACAGTTATGACTTCCTCTTTAGATATTCCTAATCTTTGTAAATCATCTAATCTTCTGTCATTCCAAAACTTATTGGACTCTTTATTCATTTTGATAAAAAATGATTTAGGATCAGTATTCCAATAAATTTCATAGGTGTTGGGAACAACTAGAGTAAGTAATGTTTCTTTTGTAACACCTAAAGAAGAAATGGAGTCATTGTTGTTCATGAATTTTAAGAAATCAGCTGGACTGGCTTCGAGTTTTTTCCCTAAGAAATTAGCTAAATCCTGTTTTGTTCTGAATTTATTGATGGTTAATTTGACAGGATCCTGACTGCCATTGTGTAATTTCCTGAATAAGGTGAATACACCCATTCCGTTTTTAATAACATAGCGTCCTGGATTTATATTTTTCCAATATCCAGACCACTCTGCTAAACCTAGAAATGTTTGGTAGTGACTACCATGTAAAGATTGCTGAACTTCCTTTTTTACAAACTGTTTATTTGCATTTTTCTCAGAAATCAATAAAACAACTTGATCTTCATTGAATTTAGTAGCATTGCTTAAAAAAAGCATATAAAAGAATCCTGCAGCTAAAAAAGCCAATAGAGCAATAAGGATGATTCCAATTCGGATTCCTTTGTTCTTCTTTTTTGTTCTTTTTTTATTTGTTGCCATATCTCGTTTTCATAAAAAAACCCTGCCTTTGAGAAGCAGGGTTCAATTTACTCTAAAAAAGAATTTATTTTGATGTATCTGCAGCTGGATTTACAGGTGCAGGAGTTTGTTGAACTGGAGCACTACCGGAAGTAGTGGGTATATTCTTAATGATATTTTCAGATCCTGTACCTTTATCTGAATTGATCACCAAAGCTGAAACGAGACAAAGAACAACAAGAATACTTGAAAGAATCCAGGTTCCCTTCTCTAAAACATCAGTTGTTTGCTTAACGCCCATAAACTGATTGCTGAAACCAGCAATTGTTCCAGAAAGACCACCGCCTTTTGGATTTTGAATTAAAACAATTGCTCCTAGAAGAACTGAAGCTATGATGATCAATGCGATAAAAAGAGTTGTCATATGTTATTTTCTTTGATCTTGATAATTTTGGCTGCAAAAATATGGCTATTAGCAGGATTTTGCAAACTTAATTTAGCGTAAACTTCAATAGCCTTTTGAGTCAATCCTTGTTTTAAATAGACTTCAGCCATCGCTTCTGTTGCGATTACCTCCAGAGGAACCTGTAAGTCTATTCCATTATCAATTTCTTCATCACTTTCCTCAATTTCAAAGATTTCAGCTGCAGGCTGGAGTCGTTTCATCGTTTTAAGCCAGGCAGTAAATGTCTTTACCTTTTTACCCAATTCGTCTTGAGGATCTTCTAATCTGTTTTTAATGCCTTGGGAAGCAAAATAATCAACTGTATGGTAAGGTTCAATTGGAATAGGAAGAGCTGTTTCAAGTCCAGTTGTCTCTTTTACTTTATTTTCAGCTTCAGTTAAATCTATTTCTGAATGAGGTACTGTAACTTTTGATGTCACTTCTTCTTCTGGAAAGTTATTAGAAAGACCCAATTCATCATCATCAAAGGTTTCAATTGTTCCAGTATCTGACTGCTCCTGGACTTGATCTTCTGAAATATTGTTGTAGCTGAGATCGTATTGATTTAACCTAAAACTTCCTTTTTCTGATTCATCACTCAACTGATAATGGAGCCATTGAGGGGAAGAGAAAAAAAGTGCTGTATGTGTTACTTGTTCAGGAAAGTCAAGGTGGTAAACTGACTTTAATTTGCAACTGTATAGAAACTGGACAATTGAAGAATATGGATACTGATCAGCTATGCGCCTGAATTCGTCTAAGGTCATTTCCTCAAGACTTTCTTTTTCGAAAAGTGATTGTATCAGGTAATCCGTCTCCTTGGTCATTTTGCTAATATACCCCCTGTTTACCAATTTGAAAAAATTCGGTTAAAAATCTCATCAGTAAGGTTATTAATGATTTGATCATTTAACCCAGATTCAGCCTGTGTTAAACTCAAACTCGCATCAAAAGGGAAATTTCGGGTTATATCTGCCTCAAAATTCTTTTTTTCATCCAGTCGGTTTTTGAAAATAATATGAACAGTTACATTCAGGTTGTTACTGGCAGCTCTTTGTTGTGAAATACCTGAAGTACTCACTGAATAATCGCTGATATAACCACTGATTTCATAATCAGCATCATTATTGGTTTGTGACAACCTGGTTTGGTTCACAATTTTTTGCCTCAATTTATCAGTTAACCTTGGACTCAATTGTGGGTTAATGTATCGGGCCTTGTTTTCAATAAAAAATACCCTAACAGTCTTTACTTCAGAAGGAATCGATACATCTTTTAAGGAATAACGACAGGTTCCTTGAATACTCAATACTGCAAACAAAAAGAATACAATTTGCTTTATTATTCCTTTAATTGAATTAATCTTCAATGTCATATTCTTTTAGTTTGCGGTATAAGGTTCTTTCACTAATGCCTAAATCAGTTGCAGCATCTTTTCTTTTTCCTTTATGCTTTCTGAGGGCTTTTTCAATCAATTCTTTTTCCTTGTCCATGATATTCAGAGATTCATCCACCAACACTGTATCCTGAATGGTATGTCCGTCATTTATCATAAGAGGCTGACTCACTACTGGAATAACATTTCCGGAATAATTATCCTGTGTTTGCCTTACTACTGGAATATCATGCAAATAAGATTCTTCAATTACATCAGACACACTAGAAATAGCATTTGGATTTTGAATGATCTCCAAAAACATTTTCTTCATTTCGGTTACATCTTTCTTTAAATCAAAGAATAGTTTATAAAGAATATCTCTTTCATTCATGAATTCTGACTGGTTTGGATTCGTTCCAGAACCCGCTACCAGCATGGGTAAATGTTGAGTTGAATGCTTAGGCAGAAAATGCTCCAAAACCTGAGCTGTAATGGTCTTGTCTTCAGCCAAAACAGAAATTTGTTCTGCAATATTTTTTAACTCTCTCACATTGCCTGGCCAGCTATAATTGAGCAATACAGTTTTGGCGTCTTCTGTCAGTTGAATGGGACTGGTTCTGTAACGTTCTGCAAAATCAACTGCAAATTTCCTGAACAATAAAATAATATCCTCTTTTCGCTCTCTTAAGGAAGGAACACGGATAGGGACTGTATTTAAACGATAATAAAGATCTTCTCTGAATTTGTTGTTTTGTGTGGCTTGCAGTAAATCTTTATTCGTTGCTGCAATTACACGAACATCTGTTTTTTGTACTTTAGATGACCCCACTCTTATAAACTCTGCATTTTC
>CAZVYI010000019.1:0-24207 GCA_964631755.1 uncultured Sphingobacterium sp.
CTGTTGGGAATATTGCTTTTTGGAACCTTCCAAAAAATCATATCATGCTACAACAACCCATACAATCAAGTTTTGATCTTGGTAACGGTCGAATTGTGACCATAGAAACTGGCCGTTTGGCCCGCCAAGCTGATGGTGCAGTTACTGTCAGACAAGGCAACTGTATTTTACTTGCAACTGTTTGTGCAAACAAAGAGCCTCGCGAAGGACAGGATTTCTTCCCTCTTTCTGTTGATTACCAAGAGAAGTTTGCTTCTGCTGGTAGAATCCCAGGTTCTTTTTTCAAGCGCGAAGGTCGTTTGAGTGATTACGAAGTATTGATCAGCCGTTTGATTGACCGTGCTTTGCGTCCTCTTTTCCCAGAAGATTATTTATGTGATGTTCAAGTACTGGTAACCCTGGTTTCTTCAGATCCAGAAATCATGCCTGACTCATTAGCCTGTCTAGCTGCTTCAGCAGCTTTGGCTGTTTCCAATATTCCGATCAAAGAAATTATTTCTGAGGTTCGTGTTGCGAGAGTAAATGGTGAATTGGTAGTGAATCCTAGTAGGACTGAACTTGCTTCAGCTGATATGGATTTCATGATTGGTGCTACCAGTAAGAACTTGATGATGGTGGAAGGTGAATCTAAAGAGTGTTCAGAAGCAGATGTAGTTAAGGCATTGGGCGTTGCTCATGATGCTATCCGTATACAAATTGCAGCACAGGAAGAATTAAGAACTAAAGTAGGTGTTGAAGGTAAAAGGGATTACCCAAAGCCTCCATCTGATGAAGCTATTCAGGAAAAAGTAAATGCATATGCTTCTAAAGTGTATGAAATTTCAAAAGCTGCTTCCAGTAAGGCAGATCGTTCTATGGCTTATGATGCTTTAAAGAAAGAAGTAATTGCTTCTTTGGGCGAGGAAGCTACTTCTGAGCAAATCAAATTAGCTAAAAAATATTATGAGGACTTGAAATGGGAGGTTGTCCGCAATATGATTTTAGATGATAGAATCAGACTTGATGGAAGAGCCTTAGACGAAGTTCGTCCTTTAAATATGGAAGTAGATGTACTACCTAGTCCACATGGTTCTGCATTATTCACACGCGGTGAAACTCAATCACTTACAACAATTACCTTTGGTACTCCTTTAGATGAACTTTTGGTTGAAAGTGCTGCAAAATCAGAATACAATAAATTTATACTGCATTATAATTTCCCTGCTTTCTCCACTGGTGAGGTAAAACCAATGAGGGGTCCGGGTAGAAGAGAAGTAGGTCACGGTAATCTTGCTCTACGCTCTTTGAAGCAAATGATGCCTGGAAACGATTATGCCTATACGGTTAGAGTTGTTTCTGACATTCTGGAGTCTAATGGATCTTCTTCTATGGCTACCGTTTGTGCGGGTTCATTAGCGTTGATGGATGCAGGTGTACCTGTACCCAAGCACGTAAGTGGTGTAGCAATGGGATTGATTACTAGGCCGAGTGATGGAAAGAATGCAATCTTAACAGATATTCTTGGTGATGAAGATCATTTGGGAGATATGGACTTCAAAGTTACCGGTACAAGGGATGGTATTTGTGGTATCCAGATGGATATCAAGATTGATGGTTTAAGTATGGAGACCATGATGGCTGCTCTTGAGCAAGCAAGGAAGGGTCGTCTGCATATTTTAGATGCAATGTATGAGGCTATGCCAGCAGCAAGAGCAGAGGTGAAGCCACATGCTCCAAGGATGCAGAAATTGTTCATCGATAAAGAATTCATTGGTGCTATCATTGGGCCACAAGGAAAAATAATTCAAGAGATTCAAAGGGAAACAGGCACAACTATTAACATTGAAGAAGTTGGTAACCAAGGTGAGGTTAGCGTGTTTAGTCCAGCTAAAGACGGACTTGACAGAGCAGTTGCCTGGATCAAAGGAATTGTAGCAATGCCTGAAGTAGGTGAGGAATATGAATCAAAAGTGAAGTCAATTATGCCTTATGGCGCCTTTGTTGAATTCATGCCTGGTAAGCAAGGTTTACTGCACATCAGTGAAGTAAGCTGGAAGAGGCTCGAAAACCTGGATGGTATCCTAAAAGAAGGGGATGTTGTAAAGGTTAAATTGGTGGGAATTGACCACAAGACTGGTAAGTTCAAATTGAGTCGCAAAGCTTTGATTCCAAAGCCTGATTTCAATCAAGCTGACGGGAACAACAATAACCAAAATTAAATGCAAGCCGGCTACATGCCGGCTTTTTTTTATGAATTATACACAAATATCTTTCGAAGACATTAGCCCAGAACAGATTGATGTACTTGTTGCTGTTTTGCCTGAATTAGGATTTCACGGAATGGAGGAGATTTCAGGTGGTGTAAAAGCTTACGCTAATGAAGGATTGATTGATCTTGAATCACTCAAGGTGTTATCGTTGTCTATGAATATTTCTTTTTCTGTCAACTTGATTGAAGAAGAAAACTGGAACCAAACCTGGGAATCCAATTTTGATCCAGTGGTGATTCCAGGTAAAATTCAGGTCAGGGCTCACTTTCATGAACCAATTGAATCTGTTCAACACCAGATTCTGATTACTCCGAAGATGAGTTTTGGAACTGGCCATCATCCTACTACAAAAATGATGATGTTGGCTATGCTTGAGATTGACTTTAAAGGTAAAAATGTAATCGATTTTGGCACCGGGACTGGAATTCTATCCATTTTAGCTACTCAATTGGGTTCCCCAAAAGTATCTGCTATCGATAATGATGAATGGAGTATCGAGAATGTGAAAGAGAATATTCAACTAAATAATGCCTCAGGTATTGATGTTCTGATGGCATCTGATCTTGAACAAATTGAAAAGTCAAATGTAATGCTCGCCAATATCAATAAAAATGTTTTGATTGAGCATGTTCAATCCATAAATTCAAAAATAAGTCGACCAGGTAATTTAATCATAAGCGGCTTGTTACGAACTGATAATGATGATATTATGAAAGTGTATGGGCCTGTTTTTGGTTCATCTTTCAAATCTTTTGAAGAGGGCGACTGGTTAGCCATTTCTTTTCAGCTTTAGCTTTTAACATTCTCTCAAGCACCCTTTGTTATTTTTTTATTAACTTCAAGAAATAATTTATCGGCCCATAAGCTTATGAATGAACTTCTTTTAATTATACTGGCCTATTTGATTGGATCTATTCCAACATCTCTTATTGTTAGTCGCTCTCAGTTCAATATTGATATACGCGACTATGGCAGTGGAAATGCAGGTGCAACCAATACCTTCAGAGTACTTGGTTCAAGGTGGGGTACATTTGTCATGATCATGGATATGCTCAAAGGGCTGATTGCAGTAAAACTTGCTTTGCTTTTACCCTACTATATAGAAAATGAATTTGAAAGGACAAATTTTCAAATTGGTTTGGGATTGGCCGCAGTTTTAGGTCATATTTTCCCAATTTGGGCTGAATTCAGAGGGGGTAAGGGAGTTGCTACTTTATTTGGATTAATTATTGCCATATCTCCTTGGACAGCATTGAGTTGCATAGGGGTATTTCTACTGGTACTTTACCTAACAAGATTCGTTTCACTAAGCTCAATTCTCGCGAGTTTAGCATTTCCTGTCTTTATTTTGATCGTTTTCAACGTGGACAATATAGCGTATAGAATATTTGCAATTGCAGTTGCATTATTGGTCATTTTGACTCATCAAAAGAACATAGGACGCTTACTTTCAGGAAGCGAAAGCAAGGTTCCCATCTTCAAGAACCGCGACAAAAGAAGGGCAAAAAGAGGATAATATTCCTTTGAGTTTGTTTGATGTGTTGCCCATACTTCTAATTTCTTTTTAATGTTTTCGTATTTTTTGTGGAAAAAATGTTAATTTTGACATCCCAACAAAAATAACCACGAATGCTTGTGAACATTTTTGAAAGACTTGAATTGAATGATGAAAAAAACCTACTTATTCAAGGGATCCCTTCTACACTTGAAAAGTATTTCACAAAATTGTCTTTTGCTAAAAATGTTACTCCTTTATTAAAAAGTAAAAAAATTGAGTTTGCTCTGGTTTTTGCACTAAACTATCAGCAACTTTCGGTGATCTTGAAAGAAGTTATTCCTGCTTTAAAGAACAAGGGAAAGTTATGGATAGCATACCCTAAACCGACCTCAAAGATTGTTAGTGATCTGAATAGAGATTGTAACTGGGATTGTTTATGTACCAGAGGTTTTGGTAAAATAGATGAAGTGGTTATTGATCATGTATGGACTGCTATTCGTTTTTGTACTGCAGCTGCCTCAGAAGAACAAAAAGAATTGGACTTGGAAGATTTGCATATTGATGCTACTGTTAAAGATGTTGTAGTGAAATCTTCAAGGAAATATTCAGGTATCAGGACTGCTATTTCTTAATTCTCTCTACCAATAGCATCAGCTGTTTCGATCAGCGTTTCAAAATTTTTGAATATTATTGTTTTTCCTGGTATTGGAGTAGCATCTTTAAATCCTGGACCTCCACAAAAAAGTTTGCATTTTGGGGTCAACTGAGATAGACTTTTCAGATAGATATCAATATCAAGTTCAGCAAAATTTGTAATCAGGTATGCAAATGCGTGTGTAGGCTGCAATTTTTCTAACGTATAAGCTAAAGTATCAAGTCTTGTATTGGGTCCAAGATAAATAACTGGAGTTCCTTGTTGTTTGAAAACAAAATGTAAAAATAGAAGCGGAAGCTCATGATATTCATTTTCAGGGCAAAACAGCAGGACCTTTTTTGTTTTGTGTTTTGATTTGTAGTTGATGCTATCAATACTCTTGATGAGTATTGTCCGGATTAAATTGCTTGCAAAATGTTCTTGAACAGGTAATAAATTGCCAATCATCCATAGATTACCAATTCTATACAAGAGAGGAAAAATGATATGTAAATAAAGATCTTTTTCGTCAATGGCTTCTCGGAGTTCAGAAAATAGTTTTTTAAATTCTTCTTCGTTCATATCAACCGTGAATTCAATAAAACGATTGATGAAAACTTCAAAATTTGTTTTTTTCTCCAGATGAAGTGTATTGATCGCCATTTCATCTAGAGACATTAATGCAATTTTTGAAATCTTATAGCCACTGTGATACAATGTCGAAATACGAAGAATTTGTTTTAAATCATTATTGTCGTACATCCTGTGTTTACCGGGTGTATTAAGCGGCATTAGAATTCCATATCTTTTCTCCCATGTTCTTAACGTATGGGCCTTTATTCCGGTTAAATTTTCTATGTCACGTATATTGAAAAATTGCACGCTTTTGCTTTTATCATTGAATATAACCAATCATGTTAAAATTTCCTTATTGAAGGAGCTATATTATTAAAATCCTCCTTTTATGTTACATTTGAGATGCAAAAGAATTAAACAATGAGCATAGGTTGGATAATATTTATAGTTGCAACGCTTGGTTTTCATATTGGTTTGTATGGGATGTTTAAGAAAGCTGGAATTGAATCGTGGAAAGCGTTTATTCCATTTTATAATACCTGGTTGATGGTAAATAAAATGGAGTTGAAAATTCATTGGTTCTTTTTTCAACTCATTCCAATAGTTGGTCAGTTCATTTCCATTTGGATTTGTATAAAATTTGTTGAGCATTTTGGAAGATTTTCAGTGCTTCATCATGCCGCAACTGTTTTTATTCCCTTCATTTATTTTCCGTATTTGGGTTTTTCAAAAAATGAAAGATATGCTGGTATTCCAGTTGTAAAAAACTATCAAAAGTCAGGAACAAGAGAGTGGATAGATGCTGCAGTATTTGCAATTGTTGCTGCTACAATCATACGAACATTTATTTTTGAGGCCTATGTGATACCAACAGGTTCTATGGAAAAAACTTTGCTGGTAAATGATTTCTTGTTTGTAAGTAAAACAAGTTACGGTCCAAGAGTTCCTAACACCCCACTGGCCTTTCCATTTGTTCATCATACTCTACCCATCGGTACAGCTCCTTCATATTTAGAGTGGATCAAATTACCGTATCAAAGATTTTGGGGTAGTGAGGTTCAACGCAATGATGTTGTTGTTTTCAATTATCCTGTTGGCGATACTGTAATCAGAGAATATCAGTCAGAAGTCAACTACTATGATTATTTGAGGGCCTATGAATCAAGGGGTGGATCAAGAGAAATGTTATTTGCTGAACGTGATGATATTATAGTCAGGCCAGTTGATAAGAGAGAAAATTTCATCAAGAGATGTGTTGGGATAGCAGGGGATACCTTATCTGTTGTTAATGGTCAAGTGTTTATAAATGGAACGATCAACCCTTCTCCTATAGCATCTGAAATGCCTTATTATGTTACTTTAGATGGTAAAGGATTCTTCTCAGATGAATTTATTCAAAATGAGCTTAATATTGATCCACAAGATGCAGAACAAAGGGATCTTTTGCAATTGCAGGACAATCCTAATACCTATAGATTGACACTTACTCCAGCTCAGGTTGAACAGGTCAAGTCTTTTCCATTTGTAATCAAAGCATCAGTATCACCAGAATTAAATACAAGTGGTTTTGGGAATACTTTCCCATATGATACTGCATCTTTCAAATGGAGCGAGGATAACTTTGGTCCAATATGGATTCCCAAGAAAGGAACAAGTATTCAGCTTGATTCAAAAAATATAAGTTTATATAAACGAGTCATTCAAGTATATGAGCAAAATATTTGGGAGGAGAGAGAAGGTAAGGTTTTCATTAATGGCAAGGAGACTTCTTCCTATACATTCAAAATGGATTATTTCTGGATGATGGGTGATAATCGACACAATTCTCAAGATTCAAGATTCTGGGGTTTTGTTCCGGAAGATCATATTGTAGGTAAAGCTTCATTCATTTGGTTCAGTTGGAAAAATGGACCAAGATGGTCTAGGATATTTAAGAAAATCAATTAAAATGACTTTTGTATGGAAGCAGGAAAGATTGAACTGGGGTTTAAGAAGTACATCTCTGTTGATGAATTATCTGCTGATGATCAGCTTTTGATCAAAAAAGCCAAGAGTTTAGCTAAATCAGCCTATGCACCTTATTCTGGTTTTCGAGTAGCAGCTGTCGCCTTAATGAGTGATGGTACATTCACAAATGGAACCAATCAGGAAAATGCTTCCTATCCGATAGGATTGTGTGCAGAGCGTGTATTGTTGGCTGCGGCTTCATCAATTGCTCCAGGGAAATCTATTCTTACTTTGGCCATAACATATGAAAGTGATCAAGTAGATACAAAACTGCCTGTAGCCCCCTGTGGAATATGTCGCCAATCACTTCTTGAATTTGAATCAAGGTTTGATCATCCCATGCGTGTATTGTTAGCAGGTGATCATCAGGTTTATGAATTTGAAAGTGCTTCCTTGTTTCTTCCTCTGGGCTTTAAGCCACATCATCTTGGAAAATAATTAGAGCAGTTTATTGATCTCTCCAGTTAAAAATTGTAAGGTAGTCAAAGCAACCTGTGCTCTGAATTGAGCATTAATATAGCGGGTTTCAGCCTCAATTAAACTCAATTGGGCTTGTCTGAGTTCAATTGAATTGCTGACAAGCTTTCTGAATCTTTCAGTGGATATAAAATTATTTTCTCCAGCCAGCTTCACATTGGCTTCTTCAATTTCAATTATTTTTAATGCATTTTCATACTCTTGATAGGCAATAAGCAAATCTCTTTGAAGCGTCAATTTTAGTTGTTCTATTTGCAGGTTTTGTCTTTTTTCCTGAATGGTATTGGTCTTCAATTGAGTACGGTTGATGTTACCATTGAAGATGGGGATTGCTAAACCAAGTCCAATATTAGGACCAAAAGTTTGGTTGGTGAGGAAGAAGCCTGCTGTCGACCTTTGTCTATTTAAAAAGGTATTTGAGTTTACACTCAATATGGGTAATCTTTGTGAGTTGATGATTTTTCTATCGTTCAATATGTTTTGTCTTTCTTGCTGAGCCATCAATAGTTGATAGTTCTGGTTGTCTAATAAGCTCATCAAACTACCAAAATCAATTTTGTTCAACTCGTATTGATCTTTTGCAGTAACAAATGGTTCATCAACTTTCCTTTTCAAAATTGCGTTCATGCTGGCAACTGTATTTTCAACTTGCATATTGATGTTTTCCAGGCTAACCTTTTGGGCATTCAAATCGATTTCAGCCTGAAGCATATCTGTCTTTGCACCACTACCAACATTAAATCTGGTTTCAGCTATTTTATAACGTTCTTCCGAAAGTGCAATGATTGCCTTTGTTGCTTTGATTTGTTTATTTAGGCGAATGAGGTTGTGGTAAATGTTGGATACATCAAAAATAATCTGACCAATTTGCTGGTCCAGTGCAATGCTGCCCATTCTTTCAATTACCTCAAATCTCTCTTTTGTTGCTTTGATTCTTTTGCCATTGTAAACTCTCCAGCTGATGCTTAGATTGGAGTTGATACTGCTGTTGGAAACATTATTTCTTTGGATAGTATTCCCATTTGCCAGTTTTTGATCAATATTGGATACTGCTTCAGTATTAGACAAATTTGCATTGATTGTCGGAAGTGCACCAGCGTTTCCCCAATTGTTGTTAGTCTTTGCAATTTCCAGATCAGTATTTGCAATTTGAATCTCCAGATTCTGTTTGATGGCCAAATCTATGGCTTCCTTCAATGTGAATTTATTTTCTTGCGCTTGTGCAAAACCAATAAAAAGAAAACAAAACAAAGCCAATTTAAATCTCATGAGCCGTTCTTTTTTTTCTGGAAATATATGCGTAGAGAGAAGGGACAACAAATAGAGTGAGCACCAGTGAGAACATCAATCCACCAATAATTACAACTCCTAAGGGGATTCTGCTTTTTCCTGCAGAGCCCAGTGCCAGTGCAATTGGAAGTGCACCTAAGGCTGTTGCCAATGTAGTCATTAAAATTGGTCTTAACCTGGCTACTGAAGCTTCAATAACAGATTGTACCTTTTGCATTCCCTGTTCTCTTTTCTGGTTGGCAAATTCTACAATTAGAATTCCATTCTTGGTTACCAGACCAATCAGCATGATGATACCAATTTGCGAAAATATGTTGAGTGACTGGTCAAAAATAAATAAGCTCATTACTGCTCCTGCTAAAGCTAGTGGAACGGTAATCATGATGATGAATGGATCTACGAAACTCTCAAACTGAGCAGCGAGAATGAGAAAGATTAACACAAGTGCTAATAGGAAAGCGCTCTGGGTATTTGAGGAACTCTCTGCAAAGTCACGAGAGGTACCACTGAGACTGGTCGAGAATGATTCATCCAATACTTTATCTGAAATTCTTTTCATTTCAGCAATTCCATCACCAATGGTTTTGCCGGGTGCTAGACCAGCTGAAACAACAGCACTTTTTAATCTGTTGTAATGGTAGATGGTAGGTGGGTTAGCTGCTTCTGCAATAGAAACAAGATTGTCCAATTGAATTAATTCTCCATCTCTGCTTCTTAGGTAAAATGATTTGAGATCAAGTGGGGCATCTCTGTCTTTTCTGTCAACTTGACCAATTACTTGATACTGTTTTCCATTTCTGATGAAATAACCAAAACGTCTTCCACTCAGTGCTAGTTGTAAAGTATTGGAAATATCAAGAATTGATATGCCTAATTCACTTGCTTTCAAACGGTCAATTGTAACCTGAAGTTCAGGTTTATTGAATTTAAGGTTGACATCATTACCTTGAAAAACGGAGCTTTTTACCACCTCATCCATGAATAGAGGAACCTTTTCTTTTAACTTGTCAAAGTTCAAGTTTTGTAAAACAAACTGAACTGGTAGTGATCCTCTTCCTGCTTGTCCCACTGAAATGGTTTGTTCTTGTATCAACAATACACGAACATTGGTATAATCCTTGAACATTTTATTGAGGCTTTGAGCGATATCATTCTGACTTCTTTTTCTTTCAGAAGCATCAACCAATCCCATGCTAATTGTGGCGTTATTACTCCCGCCTGATCCGCTAAATCCTGGTGCAAAAGATAATACTACATTTCTTTCTTCTACTGAGTCCAGCATCGATTGTGTAATATCATATACAACTCTGTCCATGTAATCAAAGTCAGTTCCTTCTGGCGCAACTACACTCGCACGCAAGCGATTGCGATCTTCCATGGGAGCCAATTCTGAAGGTAGGGCAGAACCAACAAAGTAGATGATAGCAATACATCCGACCACAATCACCAAAGCAATCCATTTTTTTCTCATGAAGGCTTCCAGTAATCTTTGATAACCAGACTCTAATCCTCTAAAAAAAGGCTCTGATTTTGTATAAAACCAGGAATGTTTGTGAACATCTTTTTTGGTAAGATAAATGTTTAAAACCGGTGTAAGGGATAGAGAAACGAAAGCTGAAATCAATACTGCACCAGCAACAACTATTCCAAATTCTCTGAAAAGTCTTCCTACAAAACCTTGTAAAAAGATGATGGGTAAGAATACAATTGCTAACGTTAAGGATGTAGAGATGACTGCAAAATAAATTTCTTTGGAACCCTCTCTGGCGGCCTGCCATTTATCCATTCCCTGCTCAATCTTCTTATAAATGTTTTCTGTAACAACAATTCCATCGTCAACCACAAGTCCAGTTGCCAATACAAGTGATAGTAATGTGAGTACATTGATTGAGAAACCTGCAATGTACATGATAAAGAAAGCACCCACGAGTGCTACGGGGATATCAATCAATGGTCTGAAGGCAATTGACCATTCTCTGAAGAACAAATAAATGATAATGACCACTAACAGGATAGCAATGATTAAAGTTTCCTCAACTTCATTAATTGCCTTTCTTACAAATAACGTTTTATCAAATCCTATTTCAAGTATGATGTCTTTTGGAAGATCTTTTTTAATGGTTTCAATACGTTTGTACAATTCATCTGCAATAGCAACCTGGTTAGAGCCGGGTTGTGCAACAACTGCAAGATTTACTGAGCGAACATTATTTTTTCTTGTTGAAGACTCTTCATTTTCAGGACCAAGTATGGCATAACCAACATCCCTCAGTCTAATGATATTACCTTCAGTTTGTTTTACAATAAGATTATTGAAATCATCTTCAGAGGTAAGTTTACCATAGGCTTTTACAGTCATTTCAGTCGTGTTGCCTCTTACTTTACCACCAGGAAGTTCAACATTTTCACGATCTAAGGCTGCTTTTACATCTTGTATGGTAAGTCGGTATGCTGCTAACCTAACCGGATCAAACCAAATTCTCATCGCAGGGCGCTGTCCGAAAACATTAACACCGCTAACGCCTGCGATTGTTTGTAGCCGCTCTTGAACTATATTTTCTGCTAAATCAGACAGCTCCAGCATTGTTCTTCTGCTGCTCTGCATTTGCATATAAATGATAGGCTCCGAATCAGAATCTTGTTTTGAAACAGTAGGAGGGGCGTCAATATCTTGAGGCAACTGACCAGTTACCTGTGATACTTTTTCACGAACATCATTAGCTGCTCTTTCAAGATCAACACCCAGCTCAAATTCTACATTGATATTTGAACTTCCCTGTGAACTTGAAGATGTAATATTTTTAACTCCCTCAACACCATTCACAGCTTTCTCCAGTGGCTCAGTGATTTGTTGTTCAATGATTTCAGCATTGGCTCCTACATAACTTGCTCTAACATTGACTACAGGGGGATCGATAGCAGGATATTCTCTTACTCCCAGAAAACTAAAACCTATTGCACCAAAAATGATAATCACGATACTGCATACAACTGCGAATACCGGTCTTTTTATACTGAGTTCTGAAAGATTCATGCAGATTTAATTTGAGATGACTATTGTACTTTGCTCAGTTTAAGTTTGGAATCTTTTCTTATGAATAGTAATCCAGTTGTTATAACTGTATCTCCAACAGACAATCCAGATTTGACTTGTACATTGTCAGCTGTTCTAATTCCTGTAGTAATGTTCACAAATTCAGGTGAACCATTTTTGTAAACCACAACTTGTTTTGACCTTGCACTTGGAATTACTGCTTGAGAAGGGATATTGACTGCAGACTCATTTTTACCTAATGTGAGTTTTACTTTAGCAAATGATCCTGGTACCAGATTATTTTTTTGATCACCAACAGTTGCTAGTATTCTTAAATTTCTGGTTTGAGATTCAATTACGGTTTCAGAGGCCAATACAGTAGCAGAGTAGGTAGATTCATTTCCTTCAATGTTGAAGTCCACTTTCATTCCAGCTTTGATCTCAGCGCTATATTTCTCAGGAACACTGAAACTGATTTTTTTTAGATCAACCTGACTGATTGAAGTAATCAAGGTTGTAGGTGTAACATAAGCACCTAAACTTATATTTCTTAAACCTATTCTTCCACTATAGGGGGCTCTGATTTCAGTTTTTCCAATATTGACCTTGATTAATTCAATGTCAGCTTTGATGTTATTGACTTGTAACAAGCTTAAATCATAGTCTTGCTGACTAATACCACTTATTTTTAGTAGCTCCCTTTCTCTTTCTTCTGTTTTTTCAGCAATCTGAAGTTGAACTTTCAGTTTGTTGAGTTGGGCCTGAAGATCCTGATCAAACAACTTGGCCAAAAGGGTGTTTTTTTCAACAAAGGAACCCTCCTTGAAGTTAAGACTAACAATTCTTCCTGAAATTTCAGGTCTTATTTCAGTAAGCTCAAAGGGAAGTATGTTTCCTGCCACCTCAATCACGTCCGATATCGAAGAAGGTTGAACTACCAGGGCCTCAACACTGAGTGGACCCATTTTTGATGCTTCAGTTGTTTTTTGTGACTTTTTTTCCTCTTTACATGCAAAAATGAAAACCAGGAATATGGCTGCAACAAATGATTTATTCATATTGGCGAAAATAAATTGAAATTCGGTGAAACGACTTCTTTTTAGATGTTTTTAAGTACTAAAACCTTTGTTTGGATGGTAGAAATCATCTTTTTTATACCAAAGAGCTTGCAATTCTTTTCAGCTCTTGTTCTTTCAAAGAAAATCCGGCTTCTTTTTCACTTTTTGCAATCTCCAATAACCAGTTTTGTATAAAATAAAGTCCCGATTCTGCTGAATTATTAATTGGATAGGGGATATAATCAATTTTCTTTAAATAATTTTCAATATCTCTATGGGTATAAACTTGTCCACTCAAAGGATCCAGAAAAAATAAAATTTGATTGGAGAGGGAAGGTTCGAAAGGATTTTCTTCCGACACATAGCATACTAGATTCTGTTTTGGAATATTGACTGGCTTTAAGGAAATTCCAAGCAGTTCAGCGATGATGAGGTATAATGCAGCCAGGCTGAAACTATTTCCCTTTTTAGAGGATAGCAAGTGGAATAAATCGAATTCCTGTTTTTTGCTGTAATTGGTTTCCAATCCTCTAAGTTTATTAAAATCAAAAATAGTCCTATTGAGAATATTTACTTCTTCCAAAGGGGTAAGGTAGTCGTTCAATTCAAGCCAGGCTGTTTTTCTGATTTTTTCAATTTCAAAAACAAAATGTTCCTTATCGCTATCTCTATTTAAGTAATTAGATACATACATTGAGGCATCCAATAAGGTAAATTCTGAATTTTGCTTCCAATCCCCAAGTGCCTTTTCTAAAGTAGATAATTCAATTTTATGGATGATCAATTCAAGTTTTGCAATTTGAACATGATCATCGATATGCAGTTTATGCTCATCTAATATGGGTAAAATTTCATCTCCAAGAGTCAAAAGCCTCGATGAAACTGATTGATATATATTTTCATCAGGATCTTCAATCAAATTTAAAAGCGCATTAAGTTCTCTTGACGTTTGCATAATCAAGTACTTATTTTTTAGCCGGTTTCCTTTTTCCTCTTGATGGGTTTGCAATAGCATGTTCAATCATGGCCTGTACTTCTTCAATAGTGAGGGATTGAACCTCTTCTTGTCTTTCTTTTGGAATAGGGAAATTTTTTAGTCCTTTTTTTATATACGGACCATATGGGCCTTTGAGCAGTTGAATTTTTTCTTTCTCAAATACTTTGATTGTTCTTTCGTCTTTTGCTTTTCTTTTTTCTTCTATAATAGGAATTGCCTCTTCCAATTTGATTTCATATGGGTCAAATTCTTTGGCAAGAGAGTAGAATTTTTTATCGTGAGCAATATAGGGGCCAAATCTGCCTATATTTACCTGAACTTGTTCGTTTTCAAAATCACCTAGAATTCTTGGAAGCTTAAACAGTTCCAACGCATCTGTAAGTTGAATGGTTTCAATACTTTGGTCAATTTTCAACTTAGCAAACTTGGCTTTTTCATCATCTGTATTTTCTCCTATTTGTACCATTGGGCCATATCTACCCATGCGTGCAATAATTCTTTTACCACTTATTGGATCGAAGCCAAGTTCCCTTTCTCCGCTGATTCGCTCAGCGGTTTCCATGGTTTCATCAACATCCTTTTTGAATGGTGCATAGAAATCTTTTAGCATCTCACTCCAGTTTTCCTGGCCATCTGCAATGTGATCAAATTCACTTTCAATTTTTGCAGTAAAGCCATAATCTAGTACCTGTGTAAAATGCTGAATAAGGAAATCTGTTACAACTGTACCTAAGTCTGTTGGAAATAATTTAGATTTTTCCGCACCAGTATTTTCAGTTTCAACTGATTTAGAAACCTTATCGCTGGCTAATTTAATAACCCTATAATCTCTTTTTATTCCTTCTTTGTCTCTTTTTTCTACGTAGCCTCTTTTGATTATCGTAGAGATGGTAGGAGCATAAGTTGAAGGTCTACCAATTCCCAATTCCTCAAGTTTCTTTACAAGAGAAGCTTCAGTGTACCTTGACTGTGGCCGGGTGAAGCGTTCAACTGCTATCATTTCATTCAACTCAAGTTTTTGGTTGATATCAAGTGGAGGCAGCATACCTTCTGTATTTTCTTCCTCATTTTCATCATCTTCATCTTTGCCTTCATTATAAACTTTTAAAAAGCCATCAAATTTTAAAACTTCACCCTCTGCTTTTAAAAGTTCTTGTTGTGTTGAAATTGAAATTTCTGCTATGGTTTTTTCCAATTCTGCATCTGCCATTTGAGAAGCCATTGTTCTCTTCCAGATGAGATCATATAGTTTTTGTGCGTCTGCATTGTCTACCTTGGTTTTGTCCATATAAGTAGGACGAATGGCTTCATGGGCCTCTTGAGCAGATTCATTTTTATTCTTATACTTTCTCAATTGATGGTATTGCTTACCATAACTATCTGTAATGTGTTTTGAAATATCCTGTAGTGCAGTTTCACTCAAATTCACACTGTCTGTCCTCATGTAAGTGATATGCCCCGCTTCATATAATTTTTGAGCCAGCAACATCGTTTTACTAACTCCATATCCCAGCTTTCTACTGGCTTCCTGTTGAAGTGTTGATGTTGTAAAGGGAGCAGCAGGCGTTTTACGTGCTGGTTTTTTCTGAACATCTTTTACTGTGTATTGAGCTCCGATGCATCCATTTAAAAATTGTTCCGCATCTTGCTCATTTCCTTTTTTGGAACCCTCTGCTTTAAATGTTACCTGTTTGCCATTGATATCTTTTGCTTTAAAAATACCCTCAACTTTAAAACTCGAGGTTGCAGTAAATCCATTAATGGCTCTTTCTCTTTCTACTATAATTCTAACGGCTACACTTTGAACTCTTCCTGCACTGAGGTTGTTCTTCATGCTCATTTTCCGCCATAGGATAGGAGATATTTCGAAACCTACGATTCTGTCTAGTATTCTCCTGGCTTGTTGAGCATTAACCAGGTTCATGTTGACCGTCCTGGGTTTTTCAACAGCAGATTTTATGGCTGGTTTGGTGATTTCATGAAAAACAATACGCTTTGTAGTAATTGGATCGAGTCCCAATACTTCACACAAATGCCAGCTGATGGCTTCACCTTCACGGTCTTCATCCGTTGCCAACCATACCTCTTCTGATTTTTTGGCAAGTTGTTTTAACTCCTTTACTACCTTTTCTTTGTCCTCTGGTACAATATACCTCGGTTTGAATCCCTTTTTGATGTCAATCCCCATTTCAGACTTTTCAAGGTCGCGGATATGACCGTAACAACTCTTGACTTCAAAATCTGAACCCAGAATTTTTTCTATGGTTTTGGCCTTTGCAGGCGACTCAACTATGAGTAAATTTTTTGCCATTTTTCACATGCTCCCAGGATAATAATCCTTCCTGATTGTTTAATTTTTTCAATAATTTTCTCACTTTCCTTGCTTCAAACAGATGCAATAATAAGCCAAAGAGAATGAATTTTCCGAATTCCTCTTGCAATAGAATCCTTTTTTAGGCATAAAAAAATGTGAAATCAGCCTTTTTTGAATGTTTTTAAATGTTTGGGACATCAATAGTTTCTGATTCGGAATCCAGAAATGCTACTACTTTTTCAATGACGTTTTCTTCCTTATATATCCGGCTATGGCCTAGCCCATTCGTTATCATATATTCAATATGCGGCAGTTGTTTGTCCAACAAAGGCTCAACATCAGACAGAGGCGTTATTTTATCATTTTTGTCATGTATCCAAAGTGTTTTGATCGCCAGATTAGGCAGAATTCGCTTTACTGAATAGAAAGTTGTTGGTTTTCCTGATCTTTCAAGGATGAGTTCATCTAGGGCATTTCTTACATTTTGACCAAGGCCAACAATTTTGCTGAAAAGGTTTATTGCGGTAGTTGTTTCAGTAGCTGGTGCAATTAATACCAGCTTTGCATCAGGGTTGCTGTTTTTTTCAAGATGCAATGAAACCGCTATTCCGCCAAAAGAATGTGCGAGGTAAGCATTGAATTTACCATTGTTTTTTTCTAATGTTTCTATCATGGCTACATAGTCGGGCAGAATTATTTGTTTTCCATCACTTTTCCCATGTGCTTTTGCATCCATAGCAGTAATTCCCCATCCCTTATTGAGAAAAGGGGTAATGTACATATCGAACTTATAGGCCCTGGATTCAAAACCATGTAAAATCAAGAGTTTTTTCTTGGCATTTGTATTCCAACGGTATCCATTGATGTTAAAACCGTTTATATTGATTTGAAAATTTTCAGCTTTTTTGAAAATTGCTGGCTTAGGCTTTTTTGATTTTCGATAGGGTGTACTGAACATGTCAAAGGCAATTTGAGCTCCCCATTTGACCGATGCAAGTGATGCTAACCTGATTTTTGTCCTAAAAAACGATAGCAAAATTTGCTGTTTTCTTGTCATACTTCGTGAATTGGAATGCAAATATACTTTAGTCCAGTAGCTTAGGGAATAGTATTTGTTACGAATGGATTAACTTTGAACAGAATCAATTTTATGTCAATTCTAGAAAAATTCAGTCGCATTAAATTATTGGCTTTTGACCTGGATGGTGTGTTGACCAACGGTAAATTACTTATCATGCCAGATGGAGAATGGATAAGGGAAATGGACATAAAAGATGGATATGCGCTTCAGCATGCAATAAAATCCGGACTTCATATTGCAGTAATAACAGGGTCCTCTTCTGAACCCATTGAAAAAAGACTCAATAAATTGGGTATTCAAGAATATTATCAAAACACAAGTTCAAAGGCAACCATGTTACAATCTCTGGTGCTTAAATTTAACCTGAAGCAAGATGAGGTTTTGTTTATGGGGGATGATATTCCCGATCTGGAAGCATTTGAAGTTTCTGGATGCAGAACTTGTCCAGCCGATGCTGTTCCTGAGATAATTGAAAAAGCTGACTATATCTCACCTAAAAAGGGTGGAGAAGGATGTGTACGGGATGTAATTGAGAAAGTTATGAAGTGTAAGGACATCTGGATGAATTCAACAAATACGCAAAGCATTTAGGTGATAGTAATACAAAAAATTGGAGCATTCTTTAGGTTGGTCAGGTATCCTAACCTGATATTCATTGCACTCACGCAATCTTTGTTTTATTTTTCAATTCTTTTACCAACTTATAAAACAGCTGAAACTGGTATGCCTTTATTGGGGTATACAGATTTCTTACTCCTCTTAGTATCATCTGTTTCAATTGCAGCTGCTGGCTATATTATCAATGATTATTTTGATATGGATATTGATCATGTCAACAAGCCACAAAAAATGGTGATTGGAAAATGGATTAGTCGACGCTGGGCCATGCTATGGCATATGTTACTTTCCTTAATTGGATTATTTCTTACAGCCATTGTCGCTTTGCATATCAATAATTTGTTTTTACTGGTATTCAATTTTGCTAGTGTGGTAGTCTTGCTTTTTTATTCTACCACTTTCAAAAAGAAGTTATTGATTGGTAATGTTTTGATTTCATTACTCACAGCCTGGGTCATAGGAGTTTTGTTTGTAGCTGAAATTAATTTAGCTGATCTATCCTATTTTAAGAACCATAAAACAGAATTGGACAAACTGTATAAATACACCCTTGTTTATGCTAGTTTTGCTTTTATTGTTTCCTTAATCAGAGAAGTTGTGAAAGATCTTGAAGATATGATTGGGGATAAAAAATACGGTTGTACTACCATGCCAATTGTATGGGGTACAAATGTTTCAAAAATTTTTATTGCAATCTGGCTCGTTGTTTTAATGGGTTTACTTTTGGCAATTCTTATATATGCCATAATTCATAACTGGTTCTGGCTTCAATTGTTTATGATTATTAGTTTGCTTTTATATCTTGTATTTATTCTGTTTCTGGTAAAAAGAGCTAATGCAATTGCTGATTATTCTCTTATCAGTAAACACATCAAAGTTGTTATGCTCGTTGGTATCTTATCTATTTTTTTATTCCTTTAATATGAAACAAATTATACTTGCTTCGGGATCACCTAGAAGAAAAATGTTATTGGAATGGGCCGAAGTAAAGTTCAAGGTAATGGTTTCTGATATTGATGAAACTTTCTCGAAAGAAATGGTGCCCCATGAAGTTGCTGTATCTATCGCTAAGAATAAGAATACGGCAATAGTTGATCAACTCAAAGATGAATTGATAAATTCTATTGTACTCTCGGCAGACACTATTGTTGTTTTAGATCAGGAAATAATTGGAAAACCTGCCAATCGTGAAGAGGCAATTGCAATCATTCAAAAATTATCAGGGAGATCTCATCAGGTTATCACAGCAGTTAACCTAAGAGATGCTGAAAGGGATATTCATTTCTACGATACCACTGAAGTTGTATTTAACAAGCTGACTACAGAGCAGATTGTTCATTACGTTGACAATTATGAACCGTTTGATAAGGCTGGTGCTTATGCAATACAAGAATGGATAGGTGTAGTGGGAATTCATGCCATAAATGGAGATTTTTATAATGTTATGGGATTGCCAGTGAGCAAAGTTTTGAAAGTGTTAAAGGATGAATTCTCTTTTTCAACGGGATAAATACTTTTTAAAACTGTTGTTTTGACCATGCGTTAATTGTTGCTATATCTCATTTTTGTTGGATGTTTTATGAATACCAGTTGCAACATTATTGGCTCCATCATTCAATTTTTCTAAAAGGATTAAAAACCAATGATGGCCAATCTATTCTGGTTATTCATCCTGGTATGCTTAATCTGCATCAAGGTCCGGATTTTACAAATGCCAAAATAAAAATTGGTGATGTTATATGGGTAGGTACAATCGAAGTTCATATCTATGCCTCGGATTGGCTTAAACATTCTCACCATAAGGATAGAAATTATCAAAGCATTATTCTTCATGTAGTATGGAAGAATGATTTACCTGAATTTGAAGTTTCACCAATAGTAGAATTATCTCTTTTTTTAGATAAAGATTTTTTACTAAATAAACCCAACACTAAGCATTTATTTCATTTACAATGTTCAAGAGAAGGAGCTACTCGATTTAACGTTTCAAATCATGAAGAAATCTATAGTTTGGGGTTGAAAAGATTGAGTGATAGAAAGAATAAGGTGCTTCAAAATTTAAGCGAGTACAAAAATGATTTTTCTGCAACTTTATGGTATCTTATTTTCAGGTCTTTTGGCAGAACTACCAATGCTGATTTTTTTGAGGCTTTGTATAATTCAATTCCAATTCATTATTTGCGTTTATATGCATATGCTCCAACGAAAATTGAAGCTTTACTTTTTGGACAAGCAGGTTTACTACATGATAATTTTGAGGATGACTATCCAAGAAAGCTCAATCAAGAGTTCATACTGTTAAAAAGCCGACATGATCTGAAACCAGTTTTGGGAAATGTAAAGTTCTTGAGAATGCGTCCAAGAAACTTTCCTACCATTAGGATTGCCCAGTTATCCGCTTTTTATCTAAAAAATATAGCTCTTGTAAAACGACTGTTGAGTACTGTTGATCTTGATGAGGTTTTTCAACTTTTTGATGTTATGCACCATCGCTACTGGTACAATCATTTTTTATTTGATCGGTTGTCTGTCGATCAGATTAAAGAAATTGGATATGGGGTAAGACAACAAATTATCCTAAATGCGTTTATCCCTTTTTTAATTGCATATGGTGAATACAATGGTCAGAATAATCAAGTTCAAAAAGCGATGAAATGGATGAATAAGTTAAAGCCAGAACAAAATGCCATTATTTCTGAATTCTCAAGAATAGGATTCTATTCAACTTCTATAAACGACACTCAGTCTTTATTAGAGTTATATACTAGCAAGTGCATGAATGGTCATTGCAGCGAGTGTATTCGAGGAAAATTACTGGTTATGAAGTTTACCAATTGAAATTTACCGATACCTGTATATCTGGATGAATGCTCTCTTTTACAGGACAGGTCCAAGCAATTTCTTCTAGTCTAGTTTTCTCTTCCTGGGTAAATTGAACTCCTGTTTTCCAGTGGAAAGTGATATTAATTCCACCAACTCGTCTTCTGGGTACAGCTGTCATTATCTTTTCTGTTTCTGCTTTTGCTCCAATGAGTTTTGGTTCAAGATCTTTGGCTCGAATGGCCATTGTGGTTATCATACAGGCTGCGAGTGAGGTTCCAACTAAATCTGTTGGTGAAAATCTTGCTCCTTTACCTTGGTTATCCGTTGGCGCATCTGTTTCAAAAGTTGAGCCAGATTGCAAATGGGTTGCTAAAGTTCTCAATTCTCCGGTATAGGTAACAGTAGAAGTCATGCTTTTTTTTATAAATTTACATAACATCGTCCTTTTATGGCAAAGCAGATTTCAGTTTTAATTTTTTCTTTACTCTTCTTTATTCAAGGTTTTGGACAAAGAACAGTCGATCAGTTTGAAAGAAAAAGAGAAGAAAAACTTCAAAAGAAAAATAGAATTAATGAAATCATAAGAAACGAAGAAGAGGGAGTTCCAGCTTTTGCCAAGCACAATATTTTTAGTTTTAAGTTGCACCATGATGGTTACGGGGTGATTTTTGAGAAAGGATGGATGAAAACTCCTTATAAGTCTACCATTGTGCAATTAGAATTTGCTGAAAAAAGGCACCCTAAAGAAGAAAAACAGGGGAGTACAAGTATTACAAATTCTGGATTTGTTGTTTTTGGAAGACCCTTTGTGTATGGGAAACAAAATATCTTTTATCAGGCAAAAGCGGGTATTGGTAAACAATTGATGATAGGGGGTAAAACCAATAAAAATGGAGTTGCTGCTTATTTTGTTTTTCTGGGTGGTTTTTCAGCTGGTTTGGAGAGGCCTTATTATCTCGAGTTTGATGCAGTGCCAACAAATGTAAAAATTAAATATACTGAAGCCAACCGTGCACAATTCCTGAATCCCGATGCAATTCTAGGAGGTACGGGATTACAGAAAGGCTGGAATGAAATAAAGTTTAATCCTGGTGCTTATGCAAAGGCGGGATTGAGATTTGACTGGGCCAGATTCAACCAAGTGGTTTCTGCTATGGAATTTGGATTTGGAGTTGATTATTTTAGCAAAGAGGTAGTTCAAATGGTAGATAATCCCGGTAGATCTTTCTTTCCCACAGGTTATGTGGGTTTGGTTTTTGGTAACCGCAAGTAATGTAACTTTGCCAACAATTGTTGAATTATGAGTTGTGGCACTAATACAGTCGTCAATGATTTGGAACCTCGTCAGAAAAAGCCTGATTGGTTAAGAGTGCGCCTCCCCGTGGGTGAGGGTTACAAGCACGTTCGTTCACTAGTAGATACCCATAAACTCCATACCATTTGTGAAAGTGGTAATTGTCCAAATATGGGGGAATGCTGGGGTGCAGGGACTGCTACTTTCATGATTTTGGGTAACGTTTGTACCAGGAGTTGTGGTTTCTGTGCTGTTGCAACAGGTAGACCAGATGCAGTTGACTGGGACGAACCACAGCGGGTTGCTGAAGCAATTCATTTGATGAAAGTAAAGCATGCTGTCATCACATCAGTCGATCGTGATGAACTCCCAGATGGAGGTAGTACGATCTGGTACAATACAATTCATGCAGTCAAGGCACTTAATCCAGAAACAACTTTAGAAACTTTAATTCCTGATTTTAAAGGTATTGATGAGCAGATTCAGCGTATTATTGATGCAGCACCTGAAGTTGTATCACATAATATTGAAACTGTAGAGCAACTAACCAGAAAAGTGAGGATACAGGCTAAATACTGGAGAAGCATGGAAGTATTGAGGAAGTTGAAACAAGGAGGTATGCGTACAAAATCTGGTATCATGCTCGGACTTGGTGAGACTAAAGAGGAAGTAATTCAAACCATGAAGGATCTAGCCGATAATGGAATAGATGTAGTCACAATTGGTCAATACTTACAGCCAACTAAAAAACATCTACCAGTTCAACGTTTTGTACATCCAGATGAGTTTATGGAGTACAAAGAGGTGGGGTACAGCCTAGGGATAGATTATGTAGAATCAGGACCCTTGGTAAGGTCTTCTTACCACAGTGAAAAGCATGTTATTCCTGGATATGGTAAGGCCCAATGGGAGTCTGAAAAAGCAATGAGGTTGTCCTGATCTATTTTTTATCCCAAACCAGGGCACTGGCGCCCAAAATGGCAGCATCTGATTCTTTGAGATGACTTACCAGGATTTTCACTTTGTTCTGAAATACCTGTATAAGGTTCTCTTCCATATGCTTTCTTGTTGGCTTTAAGATCAGATCACCAGCTTTGGTGAGTCCGCCAAAAAGAATGATAGCTTCTGGACTGCTAAACATCACAGCATTTGCAAGCGCTAAACCAAGTATTTTGCCGGTATATTCAAATATTCCTAATGCCAGTTTATCTCCTTTAATTGCAGCATCATAAACTGCTTTTGAGTCAAGCTCATCTTTGTTGACACTTCTCAATAAACTGTCTTCATTGCTGTTTTCCAGCAATTCCAGTGAAGTGAGTCGCACGCCAGTTGCAGAGGCATAACTTTCAAGAGAACCTTTTTTACCTGTTCCTTCATGCAATCTTCCATCAGGAATAACAATAGTATGTCCAAGTTCCCCTGCAAAACCATCATGACCATATATCAGCTGACCATTTGCAACAATACCACTTCCTACACCAGTGCCTAAGGTTATCATGATAAAATCTTTCATGCCTTTTGCAGCACCGTACATCATTTCACCAATGGCTGCAGCATTTGCATCATTGGTCAATGTAACAGGCAACTTGAACCTGTCACTCATCATCTGCGCCAGTGGAATGATACCTTTCCATGGGAGGTTAGGGGCATATTCAATTGTACCACTGTAAAAATTACCGTTGGGTGCACCAACGCCAATGCCCAACATCCGGTCTAATCCGCCTGCAGTGTCAATTAGCACCTGTAAGTGTGAGTGAAGTTCTTCTATGAACGCGTCAATTTCTTTGTGTTTTTTGGTTGACATTTCACCTGAGAAAAGTACATTCCCATCTCTGTCTACAATTCCATATTTAGTACCAGTTCCACCAATATCAATACCGATAGCTAATTTTTCTTGTCCACTCATTCTTTTAGTTTTTTAGTGAGATGCCGCAACCTGTGCATCTACATCTAGTCCTTGTTTTTTCAATACCATTCTGGTTTGGATAGCGTGCCATGCAAGATACGCAAAGCATAACAAAGGAACCAGGTATGACAATTGAGTAAATGTATACACGTTAGGGTCATTGCTGGATTCCATATCAATTACTGCACCTTGCATAGGTGGGATGATAGCCCCTCCAAGAATCATCATGATTAAAAAAGCTGATCCTTGACTTTGGTACTTTCCAATTCCATTGACACCTAAAGCAAAGATACAAGGCCACATTACAGAGCAACAAATACCACAACTGATGATTGCAAAATTGGCAATCAT
>CAZVYI010000020.1:0-2965 GCA_964631755.1 uncultured Sphingobacterium sp.
ATGAATTTAAACAACTTTACCATTCAAGCCGCAGAAGTGGTTCAATCAGCTCAACAAGCTGCATTTAATGGAAAGAATCCTAACATAGAGACAGAACATGTACTTCAAAGCCTATTGGATCAGAAAAATTCTCCGGTCGACTATCTGCTGAAGAAGAATAATGTTTCTATTCAGGTGCTGAATGCAAAGTTAAAAGAAGCTTTAGATAAACTTCCAAAAACAGATTCCGAACCTGCTCAGGCTTTGTCCAGAGAAGCAAACAATACTTTTCTAAGGGCTGTTGCATCACTGTCCAAATTTGGAGATGAATTTGTTACTCCAGAACATTTGTTATTGTCATTGATCACAGGCTCTGATTCTGTTGCCAAGTTGATCAAGGAGTCGGGGCTTACTGAAAAAGGGTTGTTACAGGCTATACAAGAATTGCGGAAAGGTGAAAAAGTGAAAAGCCAAACACAGGAAACACAGTATGATACTTTAAATAAGTATGCAAAGAATCTTATCGATATGGCTCGTCAAGGAAAACTTGACCCAGTAATAGGAAGAGATGAAGAGATTCGTCGCACACTACACATTTTAACAAGAAGATCAAAGAACAATCCAATTCTGGTTGGTGAGCCTGGTGTAGGTAAAACAGCTATAGCCGAGGGATTGGCCATGCGTATTGTAAATGGGGATGTTCCTGAAAATTTGAAATCAAAGTTAATTTATGCACTTGATATGGGTCAGCTCATTGCAGGCGCAAAATACAAAGGTGAATTTGAAGAACGACTCAAAGGGGTAGTGAAAGAGGTTGCTGCAAGTGATGGAGAGATCATCTTGTTCATAGATGAAATTCACACCTTGGTTGGTGCAGGAGGCGGAGAAGGTGCAATGGACGCTGCAAATATTCTTAAACCAGCATTGGCAAGAGGAGAGCTCAGAGCAATTGGTGCAACTACTTTAAATGAGTACCAGAAATATTTTGAGAAGGATAAAGCACTTGAAAGAAGATTCCAGAAAGTTGTCATAGATGAACCGACTGTTGAAGATGCAATTTCAATTTTGAGAGGGATTAAAGATCGATATGAAACCCATCACCACGTGCGCATCAAGGATGAGGCAATTATTGCGGCAGTAGAATTATCACATCGATACATTAGTGATAGGTTTCTTCCGGATAAAGCAATTGATCTGATTGATGAGAGTGCAGCTAAACTGAGGCTTGAAATGAATTCCATGCCAGAAGAACTGGATAAGCTGGAGCGTCAAATCAGACAATATGAAATTGAAAGGGAAGCAATCAAGCGGGAGAATGATGAAGTCAAAATGAAAGAACTGAATACAGAAATTGCTAACCTGGCAGTTCAGCGTGATACATTAAAATCTAAGTGGAAAGAAGAAAAAGAATGGGTAGAAAAAGTACAACAGGCAAAATCTGAAATTGAGAAATTAAAATTGCAGGCTGAGAAAGCAGAACGTGAAGGCGATTATGGCACTGTCGCTGAAATCCGGTATGGTAAAATAAAAGAAAAGGAGGCAACAATTGCTACACTTTCTAAAGAGCTTGAAAACAATACAGAAACAAGATTGCTAAAAGAAGAAGTAGATGCAGAAGATATAGCAGAGCAAGTAGCAAAAGCAACCGGTATTCCGGTATCTAAAATGTTACAAAGTGATAGAGAAAAATTGTTACAATTAGAAGACCATCTGCATGAACGCGTAATTGGACAAGAAGAGGCAATTACTGCTGTTGCTGATGCCATAAGAAGAAGCAGAGCGGGTTTACAAGATCCTAAAAAGCCAATAGGTTCATTTATTTTCCTTGGAACCACAGGTGTAGGTAAGACTGAATTGGCAAAAACACTTGCTGCCTATTTGTTTGATGATGAGAACATGATGACGCGAATAGACATGAGTGAATATCAGGAAAAACATACTGTTTCAAGATTGGTGGGAGCCCCTCCGGGTTATGTAGGTTATGATGAAGGGGGACAACTTACAGAAGCAGTACGCAGAAAACCCTATAGTGTTGTCTTGCTCGATGAAATTGAAAAAGCACATCCGGATGTTTGGAATATTTTACTGCAGGTGCTTGATGATGGAAGACTGACTGACAATAAAGGCAGGGTAGTTAATTTTAAAAATACCATCATCATCATGACAAGTAATCTGGGAAGTCATTTGATTCAAGATGCATTTGAAAACGCAAAGAACGAAACACTTGATGCTACTACAGAGAAGGCGAAGGTTGAAGTAATGGTATTGTTGAAACAAACCATCAGGCCAGAGTTTTTAAATCGTGTAGATGAAATCATCATGTTCCAGCCATTAAGCAAAAAGGATGTGAGACAAATTATTGAAGTACAGCTGAAGGGTTTGAAAGCTCTGGTTCAATCCTCTGGGATAAACCTTGAATTTTCAACTTATGCTGTAGATTATCTCTCAGAACATGGATTTGATCCTCAGTTTGGAGCACGTCCATTAAAGAGACTGATCCAGAAAGAAATTGTTAATCAGTTGTCAAAACAAATATTATCAGGAGAAATCGACCGCACTAAAAATGTTATGGTTGATGTTTTTGATGGGGTGGTGGTGTTTCGGAACGATTAAGTTTGATGATCTTCTTGTTGCTTGAATTTCCTTTCGGCGAATGACGATGTTGTTGAAATTGAGGAACATCTCCTAAGGCAGTCGGTACGACTGCCTTTTCTATTTCTTTTCCAATAAGTTTTTCAATCCTTTTGAACTTAATGAAGTCATCCTGATTCACCAGCGTAATTGCAGCACCCTTTGTTGCAGCTCTCGCTGTTCTTCCAATTCGATGTACATAATCTTCACCATCTGGAGGAACATCATAATTGATGACAAGTTCAATTTGGTCTATATCAATTCCCCTGCTCAGGATATCTGTAGCCACCAAAATCGGTAAACGTTTTGAAGCAAAACCCAATAGGACTTCTTCTCTTTGGTTCTGATCTAAGTC
>CAZVYI010000020.1:3065-23998 GCA_964631755.1 uncultured Sphingobacterium sp.
ATGATTCTCATGATATCGTCATAAAAGCCCATGTCGAGCATTCTGTCTGCTTCATCAAGAATCAAGTATTTGAGGGACTTCATTTTTACATAACCCATATTCAAATGGGATATTAATTTACCTGGAGTAGCCACAACTATATCAACACCTTTTGAAAGTGCCTGTTTCTCCTGTACAAAACTTCCGCCATCACCACCTCCATAAACAGCAATTGAACTTAGAGAGGTGAAATAAGTTAAGCCATCAAGGTGGCTACTGATCTGAATGGCCAGCTCTCTTGTAGGCACCAGGATTAAGGCATGCACATCGTCATCGTTTTTATCTTCGGAGAGTAGTTTATGCAATACAGGCAATAAAAAAGCAGCTGTTTTACCGGTTCCTGTCTGCGCGGAAGCTATAATATCCTTTCCTTCCAGTATCACTGGAATGG
The DNA here is from genome assembly GCA_964631755.1 of uncultured Sphingobacterium sp. GTDB lineage: Bacteria > Bacteroidota > Bacteroidia > Chitinophagales > Chitinophagaceae > Pollutibacter. The sequence continues at coordinate 3,496 of CAZVYI010000020.1, forward strand.
CTTTTTCCTGAATAGGGGTAGGCTTTTGGTAGCCGCTTGCAGCTAGACTTTCTGAAAGGGATTCGTGAAAATGAAATGAAGAGAAATCCAAGCTATATTTATTGTTGTTTTCACAAAGGTAGTTTAATTATACCCAAGCGCTTAAATTAAGCTTGTTCTTACATTTTCTTTGGTAATTTTATGTTTTAAGCATTCGATATGAAACTAAAGCCAATTAATCTGAATCTATTGACAGCTTTAATGCTTTTTCTTGCCATGCAAACAATGGCACAAAACGCTACCACAGGCGTATCAACAAATGTTTATGTAGAGGCATATAACATCAGGGGAAGGCCATTTGTCAATCCAGAAGCCTCAAATATCGAAGGCTCACCTCTACTAAATTTAGATTGGGGTAAAGGGACAGTTTATTTTAAAGATGGTACTGTTTCCCAAAATGTAGATCTAAAATTCAACCTTGAAAAGAATGAGTTGTATTTTAACCGGGATGGAGAAATGTTTCTTTTTAATGATCCTGTTATGAGTTTTAGAATGACTTATTCATCTTCAGGGGGAAAAAAAGAAGTGCATTTCAGATCTGGATATCCTATAAACGGTCGCTTACTCAAGGAAACATTTTACCAAGTTTTTGAAGATGGGGCAAAGTTTCAATTCCTTGCCTATCGCTCTTCTTATTTAGCTGATTCATATCAATATGGTGGTCAGGCAAAACAAGCCTTTAAAGAAAATGAGGAACTGTATGTTTTTGATGTTGCATTTGGAAAAATGATCAAAGTCAAAAGAACTGAAGCTTCACTTGTTGAGGCATTACCAGATTTAAAAGATAAAATCATTTCAACTATTAGAGACAATAGACTGAAGTTGAAAACGAATGAAGATTTTGCCAAAATATTTTCCGAGTTGAATAAATGATAAAAATGCTGAAATTTCTCTTTTCTTTTTTCTCAAAACCTGAGCCTTACTATTTGTTTTTCTTTCTAACTCTTTCTGGATGTGGAGTTGCACAAAGTGATCCTGAAAACACAACTCAGAAAAAAGGTCCTGCTACAGAAGTTATTAAACCTGTTTTAGATTCAACTGACTATTCAAACAGGATGAAAGCCATGGCAAATGGTGATAGTTCTGGAAAATGGATATTCAATGGACAATACCCAAAGGTTGGAGCAATTTTGCCATTTAACCGTGTCATTGCTTATTACGGCAATTTGTATTCAACGAGAATGGGCATCTTGGGTGAATTGCCAAAAAAGCAAATGTTTGCTCGACTAAAAGAAGAAGTAAAGGCATGGGAGAAAGCAGATCCTACCACACCAGTAGTACCTGCATTACATTATATCGTAACAACTGCTCAGGGTTCACCCGGTTCAACTGGTAAGTACCGACTTAGAATGCCCAATGCTGAGATAGATAAGGTCATGGCAATGGCAGAAGAGATCAATGCAATCGTGTTTCTGGATATTCAGGTGGGTTTGAGTAACCTGAGAGAAGAAATCCCAGTAATTGAAAAATATCTTAAACATCCAAGGGTGCATTTAGGAATTGATCCTGAGTTTTCAATGAAAGGGGGACAAAGACCGGGGACTGTAATTGGAAGTTTTGATGCTGCGGATATTAATTATGCTGCAAACTATTTGGCAGATTTGGTTAAGAAGCACGACTTACCTCCCAAGATACTTGTTATACATAGGTTTACCCAGGGAATGGTAAAGGAATACAAACAGATAAAAATCATTCCTGAAGTACAGTTTGTTCTAGACATGGATGGATGGGGTTCTCCTGCTAGAAAAATCAATACGTATAAATTGTTTGCTCATCGAGAGCCTATCCAGTTTACAGGATTCAAATTGTTCTATAAAAATGATTTAAAAGAAGCCCCTCATCGCTTGCTTACCATCAAAGAGTTGCTTTCTTTAAAGCCAATCCCTTTGTATATCCAATATCAATAATCGTTTATTGAAATGAACTCAGGAAGCTAGTTTATAAACAATAAAATAGCCAACCGAAATAAGTATCAGCAAGAATATAATTGTCATAATGAGCCAGTAGGGAAATCCTAAATTATTTTTATTCTTACTTTTCTTGTTTACTATTTTATGATTGATGTAGTTCTTTAAATGAAGGTTTATTTCTTCTGCATCTTTAATATTAAGCTGACTTAGACCTTCTAGGGCATCTCCTAGCATCTCATCTTCTGTGAGCTCGTTTTCAAATTTTCTGATTTGATCATGGGGGAGTGAATTGTTCAGGTAATGAAGTATAGAATGGGTACCCGGACGATCAACTTTATTTTGTTGTTTTGACTTATTCATGTCCTGGCGCTTTTTGTTTCTGTTCTAAAATAATTCTGAGGTTACGTTTTCCGTTTTGAATATGACTTTTAACTTGCTGAAAAGTATAGCCTGTTTTTTGTTCAATTTCTTTATAAGAAAGTTTTTGAAAATAGAAGAGCTCAATGCAAATCTTTTGGTCATGGCTTATTTCCTGTAAAGCCAGGTTCAATTCTGCTGATTGCTGCTCCAGCCAGTTTTCATTTTGTAAGACAGTCACCTGTGAATCTGTTCTTTCAAGCATGTCCTCTGGAAATGTTTCAAATAAAACGGGTTGATGCCCTTTGCCTCGAAGCTGCATCAGGCAATGATTTTTGGCAATGCTATATATCCAGCTTTTGAAATAGGCTACTTCGTATTTCCGTATTTCAGAAAAAGCTTTTTCAAAGACTTGCTGAGTTGCATCTTGTGCGTCGTTTACTTGTTTCAGGTATTTCATACAAACACCAAAAACCAACAGCGAGTATCGTTCGAATAAAATACCCAACCATTTGGTATCCTTACTTTTTCTGTAAAGATCCAAAAGAATAGCGTCGGAGTGTTGTTCAGTTAAATGTGACAAATAAACTTCTACTTTGATTATAGGATGCTATAATCAGAAAAATCCATATTATTTTTTATCTATAAATAAAATCTTTATTGCAAGCAGCATCATTACGACTGCAAATATGCGCTTGACAGTCAGCTGTGGTAAACTAAGTGAAAATTTACTTCCAAGGTAGCTGCCTACAAAAAATCCAATTGCAAGTAACACTGCATATTTTACATCAACATGGCCTTGTTTATAATAATTCAATACACCAAGAATACCTACAGGAAAAAGAATCATGGTCAATGAAGTTCCCTGTGCAGAATGCTGACTCATTCCCAATAACATGACCAGTGCAGGTACAATAATTACTCCCCCTCCAATACCAACCAGTCCACCCATAAATCCTGCAGCAAGTCCAATAATGAGCAAGTATATGAATATTTCCATTGTGATTTTTTTAGATTCCATGTTGCTTATTTGAATAGGATAAATCCTAAAAAAGTTGCACCAATACCCAGTATAACAGATAGTAAAATATAAATAAAAGCTGTTGTGACAGCATGTTGTTTTAACAACTGTAAATTTTCCAATGTAAAGGCAGAGAAGGTAGTAAATCCTCCACAAAATCCCGTAGCCAATAAAAGCTTAAGTTGACTCTCACCCTGCCCAGATTTATTTGTTGTTGCATAAACAACGCCAATCAAAAAACAACCTATGAGGTTAACTAAAAATGTGGCCAAGGGTAATTTGTTCAATTCCCTTGCCATAAAAAACAATGATATGATATATCTTAAAGTGCCGCCTGTAGCACTTCCCAATACCACTAATGCTATATTCTTGAAATCAATCATTCAATGGGTAGATTTCCTGAAAAAGTATAGCTGAAATCAACCTTCCATGATTTACCAACTCTGACTATTTTCAGATCTGTTGGCTTCATGGTGTATGAATTTGAATAATTGATCAAGGTGACACTGTCACTTAGTGGTTCAACTTTATTGATTACAATAGAGGATGACTTTAGCTGTAGTTTTTCTTTTTTAGGCGCTTTCTTCATATACGATTGGTAGCGCTTGAAAAGTTCTTGGTCTTCAGGATCTTTAGACAAGTATAAATTTGCCTTTTCATAATCTCCATCTAATACTGCTCTTACAAACTCCCTTCCAGCATCCAAAGGATCTTCTGGTTCCATAAACCCTTCTGGCGTATTACAGGAGAATGCAAATGCGAGTAAGAAGAGTAAATAATAACGAAATGATTTTTTGTTATTGTGGTCCATTGTTTTGATCTTTTTCTTTGTCATATGCCCTGATAATAGCCTTAACAAGCCTATGTCTTACAACATCCTCTTCATCTAATTCGATATGTGCTATTCCGTCTATATTTTTGAGAATCCGTGTCGCTTTTTCTAAACCACTTTTCTGGTTTTTGGGTAAATCTATCTGACTCAAATCACCAGTAATTATTGCTTTCGCATTTGCACCAATCCTTGTTAAAAACATTTTTATTTGAAGATCAGTAGTGTTTTGGGCCTCATCCAAAATAATAAAAGCATTGTCTAATGTTCTACCTCTCATATATGCCAATGGAGCAATTTCAATCACTCTTGTAGTCATGTAATAGCCAAGCTTATCGGCTGGTATCATATCATCCAATGCATCGTATAGTGGCCTTAAATAGGGGTCAATTTTCTCTTTTAAATCTCCCGGTAGGAATCCAAGACTTTCGCCAGCTTCGACAGCAGGACGAGTAAGAATGATTTTCTTTACCATTTTATTTTTTAAGGCCCTCACGGCCAATGCAACTGCTGTATAGGTCTTACCAGTACCAGCAGGACCAATCGCAAAAATGATGTCATTTTTGTCGGCCGCACTAACCATTTTCTTTTGATTCTGTGTTCTGGCCCTTACTGATTTTCCATTTGGACCAAATACCAAAACATCATGTGGGTTCTTTTCCACAAAATGATCGACAGCTTCTGTATCATCACCGCCTAAGATTTGTTCAAAATAATTGTGACTAACATTTCCATTTCGTTGGAGATACTGTACAAGGGTCTCAATTTTTTCTTTTGCTGTTTCGATGTGTTCTGCTGATCCACTGAGTTTGATCTGAGTGCCTCTGCTAAGGATTTTAAGTAGCGGAAATCTTTTTTTGAGCAGATCTAATTTTCCATTGTTTACTCCAAAAAATTCAATTGGATTAATTGAGTCAAGGTTGATGATGGTTTCTGTCAAAGCAACGGATTTTAGGTGTTAATTGGTCGATGGTTTCGTTCTAACCAAATTTAATCTTTTGGTGACGAATTTTCATGAACTTAATTATTAACACTCTGTGGGTAAACTTGTTGTAGGGTGTACCAAATAATTATCTGTTAACAAATTGATTTCAATTGCTTAATTGTGTCAATTGGAGAAGTTGAAGCAAATACTGTATTGCCAGCCACCAGCACATCTGCGCCTGCCTGAATAATACTTGCAGCATTTTCGAGGGTAACACCGCCATCTACTTGTATTAAAGCAGATGATTGTTTTTCTTTTATCAGCTTTTTGAGGTGTTTGATTTTTGACAAAGTAGCTGGAATGAATTTTTGTCCCCCAAATCCAGGATTGACAGACATTACACAGACCAAATCAACATCTACAATGATTTCTTCAATGGATGAAACAGATGTATGTGGATTCAAAGCAACTCCTGCTTTCATGCCAAGTGACTTAATCTGTTGAATATTTCTGTGTAAATGTCTGCATGCTTCAACATGGACAGTCAACACATCTGCACCAGCATCTTTAAATGACTGTGCATATTTTTCAGGCTCTTCAATCATTAAGTGAACATCGCAAATTTTTTGAGTGGACTTCCTTATTGCAGAAATCACAGGAAGGCCGAAACTGATGTTCGGTACAAACCTACCATCCATTACGTCGAGGTGGAACCATTCTGCTGCAGAAGCATTCAACATTTCACAGTCTTGTTCTAGCTTTAAAAAATTTGCTGAGAGCAATGATGGTGCAATAATTGGCATAATGTGTTATTTTTTTATTTCTTCAATTGCAGATTTTGCAGAATTGTTTGACGGGTCTAGCTTTAAGGTTTCACTGAAGTAAACCAATGCTTGGTTAAACTCTTTTTTTTGCTGGTATGCTTTTCCCAGCCAAAACAAAACATCAGCATTATTTTTATCCAAGGCAGTTGCTTTTGATAGTGTTGCAATACTTTCATTTATTTTGCCATTTTCAAATAAAATGATTCCTTTTTCAACATAGGCATCTACCAGTGTAAAGTTTTTAATAATGGCTGAATCAAACTCCTGGATAGCTCTTTTCGGAAGGGAAGTATTGGCATAGTAAATCCCTTTTGAAAAATGCCCCTTTGCCTGAATATCTCTCTCAGCATATCGATTGATCATTCGGTCTGCAATGATTAAGGCATTTTCATTTTTTTGAGCTGCTTCAAGAAATGCCAATTCAAATTCAACTTCTGGTTGATTTTGGTCTATGGCCAGTGACTTTATAAGTGACTGAACTGCATAAGAAGTGTCACCTTGTTGCAATTGAATCAAAGCGACAGCATTTTGAAGATCCTTGTTACCTGGGAATTTTTTTATTAATAAAAGTAAGTTGTCCAATGCTTTCGTTGTATCTCCATCAATAAAAATCGCTTCTTGGAGTGAAAGTTGAATTTGTATTGAATCGGGATATTGTTCTGTCAATTGCTGCAGAGAATCCAATCTACTGGTTGCGGAGGTGTTTTTTTCACTATTTTTTTCATTGCCACATGAAAAGATGAGGGCAGTAAACAAAATAAATATTGGCAGAAAACGTTTTTGAAGCGAAATCATGGGCAAAATTAAGGATTCGGCTGCTTTTATTACAGTTTGGTGATAATTAGGGGCCTGTGAATAACTAGTTTTGTCCTTCTTTAAGTTTTAAATATTCAATTCTATGTTCCAAAACCTTAAAAAGGCATTTGCTGGGATTTTGTCCTTTATTTTAATCCAGACAAGTATTTTAGCACAGGACAGCCTACAGTACGCTAACGAGCCACATTTTAGAAATATCCAGCAGCTCACTTTTGGAGGTGATAATGCTGAAGCTTATTTTAGTTTCGATGGAAAATGGCTTGTTTTTCAAAAAACCAATCCCAAAGAAAATATTCCCTGTGATCAGATATATGTGGGTAAGGTTCCAACCAAACCAGGTGAAAAATTTGTTCCACAGCTTGTAAGTACAGGTAAGGGGAGAACAACATGTGGAGCATTTTTAAAAGATAATAAACATGTTGTTTATGCATCAACACATTTGTCGGATGAAGCTTGCCCGCCTGTTCCGGACAGAGCTAAGTATGGTAATAAATACATCTGGCCTTTGTATCCTTCTTATGACATTTTTGTAGCAGATCTAAATGGAAAGATTACAAAGCGATTAACGGATCATCCAGGTTATGATGCAGAAGCAACTATTTCTCCTGATGGAAAAACGATGTTGTTTACATCTACACGCGATGGTGATATTGATCTTTATACAATGGATTTGAAATCTGGGAAAACCCAACGTATTACCAATCAGTTGGGTTATGATGGCGGTGCTTGGTTTAGTCCCGATGGCACAAAAATCATCTGGCGCGCATCCAGGCCAACTACACCTGAGCAAGTTAAAGAGTACAAGGATTTGTTAAGCGAAAATCTCGTAGCTCCTACAAATATGGAAGTCTGGATTGCCAATGCAGACGGTAGTAACCCTAAACAAGTGAGTAAATTTGGACAAGCAAACTGGGCTCCAGCTTACATGCCGGATAGCAAAACCATCATTTTTGCTTCCAATCATGAATACAAGCGCGGTTTTCCTTTCAATTTGTATACAATGAATGAAAACGGAGAAAACTTGAAAAAGATAAGTCGTGATAAAGGATTTGATGCTTTCCCAATGTTTAGTGTAGATGGTAAGAAAGTTGTTTTTTGTTCGAATAGAAACAATGGAGGAACAAGAGATACTAATATTTTTATAGCGGATTGGGTAGATTAACTTACTGACTAATTGTTACACCATTTAATCTTCTGAGTAAATACAACTTTTTATTTTCGTAATAATCAACAGGGCCCTCCGGGCCCTTTGTTTTTATAGCCTTGAACTCTAAATCATTCAGAGGGGTGAATAATATGTCGTTCGGATCTTCTACAAAAACTCTTGCATGTTTAGAGAAAACTGACGCAAAATAATACGTGAGTTCAAACCCTTTAAATACTGATAAAGATGGTTTTGTATAAGTATTATTCCTGAAGAGTTCATCCATTTCTTTTGCCCAGCTATTTGTGGGTGAAATATAAAATGGAGATGAAAAAAAGATCGGTAAAGCTGAATATTTTGGCAGTTGGATTTCTTTTAAGTTCTCCCAATTGGGCATGCCAATTATATTCAGCAATCCTTTTTTGGGGAAGTTATTCAGCGCATTGATAAAGTTTGTTCCAAATTTATCATCCAGACTTCCCGCTATGAAAACATTTGTTTTAGTTGAGTCTATTAATGGGATTAGTTCTTGAAGGGTGAAAGGTTCAAGAACTGAAATACTTCTGAATTGAATTTTTTTTGTCCCTGATTTTTTATTTACTTGTTGAAAGCTCTCTTCCAATCTATCATCTAAGGGGTCTTTTCTCCTGCACCATACAATATTGGCATTGGGCCATTTGTTTGCTATTTGCTGTTGCATGAATTCAAGATGAGTATTCAATGTTGGATTGGCGATATAGAAAAATGGACTCTCCCTTATTCCTCTGTCGTTTGGATGAGTTGCATTGACAAATGGGATTTTAAATTCCTTTGAAATGAGTGCAAGCTGGTTGATTTCATTGCCGCTTGCCTGTGCGATAATGATATCAAATTTCTCGAAAGTAGCGTTTTGTAGCAGACGATTGATGTTACCGCTTTCACTTTGAAGATCGAATACCTGCATGGTGACTGATATTCCATTTTTATTGAGTGAATCAATCGCGATTGAAGCGCCTTCATAAAACTCTAATCCAGATACAGCCTGTCTAGGGAACTCTTTTGGAGATTTGAGCGTTAGAGAGTCTGTAAAACTTTGGTCTAAATAAAGGGAAGTAAAAAGTCCAATTCTAATTGTTCTTTTTGAAAACTGTGCTTTTGATTGAAGGAAGCCAGTAATTAAAACAAGAACCAGAAGAATGTTTTTCATCTACTAAAGTTAATCCATTATTCCCATTCAATTGTGGCCGGTGGTTTACTTGAAATATCATAGACAACACGATTGATCCCTCTGACCTGATTGATGATTTCATTTGAAATTTCACCAAGGAATTCATAAGGCAGGTGGGCCCAATCGGCAGTCATGCCATCTACAGACGTAACTGCTCTGAGGGCGACAGTAAACTCATAAGTTCTTTCATCTCCCATTACGCCAACAGATTTCACAGGAAGTAAAATGGTACCTGCTTGCCAAACCTTATTGTAGAGTCCATGTTTTTTAAGACCGTTCATGTAAATGGCATCGGCTTCCTGAAGTAACTGAACTTTATCTGCTGTGATCTCACCAAGAATTCTAATCGCCAGACCCGGACCCGGGAAGGGGTGGCGATAGAGTAATTCATGGGGAATGCCCAACTCTAAACCTACTTTTCTGACTTCATCTTTAAACAGGTAACGAAGTGGTTCAATCAAATCCAGTTTCATAGTATCTGGAAGTCCACCTACGTTATGATGTGATTTAATGGTAACGGAGGGACCATGAACAGAGACGCTTTCAATCACATCAGGATAGATTGTTCCTTGTCCTAAAAATGAGATATCAGTTAACAAATGCGCTTCCTGATCAAATATTTCTATAAACGTTCTTCCTATTGCCTTTCTTTTTTCTTCTGGATTGGTTAATCCTCTTAGTGCCGAATAAAAAGTTTCACTGGCATCAACTCCTTTAACATTGAGTTCAAGCTGTTCATAGGTCTTAAGAACTGAAGTGAACTCATCTTTTCTTAATACGCCATTGTCTACAAAAATGCCATATAAATTTTTACCAATCGCCCTGTGGATCAGCGTTGCAGCAACAGTTGAGTCAACACCACCACTCAAGGCCATCACTACTTTTTTATCTCCAATTTTTTGTTTCAGGGCCTCTACTGTATCCGTTATGAAATGCGCAGGTGTCCACTCACCAGTGCATCCGCATACATTGAACAAATAATTATGGATGATTTTTTTTCCAAATTCAGAGTGGTAAACTTCCGGATGGAATTGCATGCCTAAAATATCAAAACAAGATGCCTCTTGTAGTTTAAAAGCAGCAACTGGTATTGAATGAGTAGTTGCAAGGACTTCCGCATTTGCTGGCAGCTCCAATATGGAATCACCATGACTCATCCAAACCTGAGAAGATTCTGGCACATCATTCAAAAGGGTGTGCTCGACTTTCTTTTGTAAAATAGCACGACCATATTCTCTTTTTTCAGATCTCTCAACACGTCCACCAAAAAACTTTGCAGTAAGCTGTGCTCCATAACAAATTCCCAATACATTTCTATGAGCAGCCATGGATTTGATATCCACTATTGGGGCATTGGGGTCATTTACAGAAAATGGAGATCCAGAAAGAATGATACCCTTTAAGTCTTCAGTATATTCAATTTCCTTGTGAAAAGGTACAATCTCACAATATACATTGGCCTCTCTAACGGCCCTTGCAATCAACTGGGTGTATTGAGATCCAAAATCGAGTATTAAAATCTTCTCTGTCATACCGGCGAAGTTAAAGATTTAGCGTGTCTGGTTTTGCTTAAATGAAAAAAGAACATCCAGGGATGTTCTTTCAATATACTATAGCTTTTGAGGCTTAGGCTAATTTGCCAATTGCCTTGGCCAATGAACTTTTTAAGTTTGCAGCCTTGTTCTTGTGGATTACACCCTTTTTTGCCAGTTTATCAATCTTGCTCAATACTGCAGGAAGATTTTCTTTGGCTTCAGTTGCGTCAGTGGTTGCACGAAGATCACGCATTGCGTTCCTGGTAGTTTTACCTTGGTAACGGTTCTTTTCCCTGCGTTTTGCCACTTGACGTGTATCCTTTTTGGTTGCCTTGTGATTTGCCATCCTTAGTTTTTTTCTTATTAACGGGCAGCAAAGGTAATGCACTTACTTAAATCAACCAAAAATATGGCGGGATAATCATAAAAACATTGTAGAAACGTACAAGATTCCTCTTATTTTTTCGGTCAAAATGACCGATATTTGCCCTCAGTTTTGACAACAAACTAATATCTAGGCTCCAATGAAGGATTTTTCATATATCACCTCGTCTCATCCCTCCTATATTGAACAGCTTTACCAGGAGTTTTCACGTTCCCCCGAAAGTATTGATCCTGACCTTAGAAAATTCTTTGAAGGATTTGATTTTGCAGTGACGCAAATTGAAGGTAAGCCTTCTTCTGCAGCACTAGCTAATGGTACTGAAATCGACTGGAGAAAAGAGTTGGGTGTTTATCGCCTTATTCTTGGTTACCGAAATAAAGGGCATTTGATTGCCAAAACAAATCCAATTCGTGAGCGAAAGGATAGGGGAGCAAATCTGGATCTTAGTTTTTTTGGTTTGGGTGAAGCTGATTTGGATGCAACCTTTTATGCAGGTAATCTAATTGGTCTGGGTACTGTTACGCTTAGAGCCATTCAGGAGCACTTACAAAAATGTTACGCATCGCATGTAGGTATTGAGTTCAAATACATCAGCAATCAGGAGAAAATTAATTTCCTGACAACAGAAATGGAGGAGAAGTTCACTACACCACTTCCCTTTGAAAAGAAAAAAAGAATCCTAGAAAAGTTAAACCAAGGGGTGATTTTTGAAAAGTTTTTGCATACCAAATACATTGGACAAAAACGGTTTTCATTAGAAGGCGGTGAAACTACTATTGCAGCATTAGATGCAATGATCAATAGTGCAGCTGCTCTCGGTGTAAATGAAGTTGTTATTGGAATGGCGCATCGTGGCAGGTTGAATGTATTGGCTAACATCATGGGTAAAACCTATGAACATATTTTTAGTGAGTTTGAGGGAAAGTCAACCCCTGATCAAACCATGGGAAGTGGGGATGTTAAATATCACCTTGGATATGGAAGTGAAGTTGAAACTCCTGAAGGTAATAAAGTTGCACTTAAATTAATGCCCAATCCTTCGCATTTAGAAGCGGTTGATCCTGTTGTGCTTGGATTTTCAAGAGCAAAGGCTGATGTAATGTACAATAGCAAGTATGATGCCATTTTACCAGTACTGATTCATGGTGATGCATCTATAGCTGGACAAGGTATTGTATATGAGATTTTGCAAATGTCTGGATTGGATGGGTACTTGACTGGCGGAACTATCCATTTTGTAATCAATAACCAGATTGGATTTACTACAAATTTCGAAGATGCAAGGACAGCTGATTATTGCACTTCTCTTGCTGCAATGGTGCAGGCACCTGTAATGCATGTGAATGGTGATGATCCAGAAGCTGTAGTGAAGTGTATGGAAATTGCAATTCGATACAGACAAGAATTCAACAGTGATGTCTTTATTGATATGGTTTGTTACAGGAAGCATGGGCACAATGAGGGAGATGATCCTAAATTCACTCAGCCTAAATTGTATTCCATCATTGATAAGCATCCTAATCCAAGAGAAAATTATATCGCGAAGTTGCAAGGAAATCAGAATCCAGAATTGCAGGATATGGCAAAGGAAATGGAGAAAAAATTCTGGTCGGATTTACAGGAGCGTCTGGACGAAGTAAAGCAACATCCATTACCATATCATTACCAGGCTCCTGAATTGGTTTGGAAGAGTATGGTGAGGGCCACACAACAAGATTTTGAAAAATCTCCTTCAACAGCTGTTTCAGTTAATCAGTTCAAGCAATTGTTTGAAGCCATCATGAAAATGCCTGAAGGTTTCAAGCCACTCAAGAAAATTGAAAAATTATTACAAGATAAAATTGCCTTGCTTGAAAAAGAGGAGAAAGTCGACTGGGCTACAGGTGAATTACTTGCCTATGCGAGTTTACTTGCAGATGGAAAGAATGTTAGAATGAGCGGACAAGATGTGAGGAGAGGAACTTTCAGTCATCGTCACGCTGTTTTATTGGATGAGTTTGAACAAGTTCAACACAACAGATTAGATCAGGTTGCGAATGCAAAAGGCAAATTCAGGATCTATAATTCTCTATTAAGTGAATATGGTGTTTTAGGTTTCGAATATGGATATGCCCTTGCTGATCCTGAAACATTGGTATTGTGGGAAGCACAGTTTGGTGATTTTTCCAATGGTGCACAAACAATGATTGATCAGTTCATTTCAAGTGCTGAACAAAAGTGGAACAGAATGAATGGTGTGGTGATGCTGTTGCCACATGGTTATGAGGGACAAGGACCTGAGCACAGTAGTGCAAGATTGGAAAGATATTTACAGATGTGTGCTGAATTGAATATGGTTGTCACCAATATCACGACTGCCGCTAATTTCTTCCATGCACTCAGACGTCAAATGACATGGAATTTCAGAAAGCCTTTGATTAATTTCTCACCCAAAGCCAATTTGCGTCATCCTGGTTCTTATTCTTCTATAAATGAATTTACTGAAGGAGGTTTCAAAGAGCTGATTGATGATTATTCTGCAGATGCTAAAAAAACTAAGCGTGTATTGTTCTGCTCTGGAAAGGTATATTTTGACTTGAATGAATACAAGTCGAAAAATAATATTGAAGACGTAGCAATTGTCCGACTCGAACAAATCTATCCTTTGGCTAATACTCAATTTGAGCAGTTGAAAAATAAGTACAAAAAAGCTGAATGGGTTTGGGTGCAGGAAGAGCCTTTGAATATGGGCGCAGCCTCTTTCTTAAAAATGAATTTGGATGCAGTTGATTTCCGCATGATTGGAAGGCCAGCCAGTGCTGCAACTGCAACTGGTTTCAGTAAAGTTCATGTTAAAGAGCAAGAAGAGATTATTCAAAAAGCTTTTGCCTCTTAATTTTATAATTACAACTAATTCATATGATCGAAATTAAGGTTCCAACAGTAGGTGAGTCCATCAGTGAAGTGAGTCTCGCAAAATGGTTGAAAAAAGATGGACAATGGGTAGAGCGTGACGAAGTGTTGGCAGAAATTGAAAGTGAAAAAGCGACTTTCGAAATCAATGCTGAACAAGCTGGTTTACTAAAAATTATTGCTAGCGAAGGTGATACGCTTGGAATAGGAGATGTTGTATGCAGCATTGATGATAAGGCAGATCGCCCAGCAGATTTACCTAAAGAAGTTAAAGCTGAACAACCAGCTAAAGCTGCTAAAGTAGCTGAGCCTGCAGCAAAAGCAGACGTAAAGGCTAGTCCAGTAGCTGCAGCTATAATCGCTGATAAAAAAGTAGATGCCAAAGGAATTGCTGCAAGTGGAACTGGCGGTAAGATATTAAAGCAAGATGTGCTAGATGCATTATCTAATCCTGGAAGAAAACCGGGTGCTGAACTTTTCTCAAGAAATGAAAGAAAAGAGAAGATGACTCAATTGCGCAAGACCGTTTCTCGTCGTCTTGTTGAAGCAAAAAATACAACAGCCATGCTTACTACCTTCAATGAGGTAGATATGAGTGCTATCATGGAAATCAGGGCTAAACACAAAGATAAGTTTAAGGAGTTACATGGTGTTGGATTAGGGTTCATGAGCTTTTTTACAAAAGCATGCGCCTACGCACTTCAGGAGTGGCCTGCTGTTAATGCTTACATCAGCAATGATGAAATCATCTACCATGATTACTGCGATATCTCTATCGCTGTATCTGCACCTAAAGGTTTGGTAGTCCCTGTTATCAGAAATGCTGAAAGTCTTTCAATGGCTGATGTTGAGAAAAAAGTTGTTGAATTGGCCACAAAGGCACGTGATAATAAACTCACTCTAGAAGAAATGCAGGGTGGAACCTTTACCATCACCAATGGTGGAGTTTTTGGTTCTTTAATGAGTACTCCTATCATTAATATTCCTCAATCTGCAATTTTGGGTATGCATAAAATTGAAGAAAGGGCAGTTGTCGTAAACGGACAAATAGTAGCAAGGCCGATGATGTATCTGGCTTTAAGTTATGATCACCGTATTATTGATGGAAGGGAGAGTGTAGGATTCCTGGTTCGAGTGAAAGAACTTTTGGAAAATCCTGCTTTGCTTTTATTTGGAAAAGATCCAGTAAAAGCACTTCTTGAACTCTAATTCAATTTCTAACTTGGTGTCATTCTGATGGGGGCTTATTTTCATTCTTATATAAATACAGCCCAAAACATTCTGTCATCCTATAAATTTGAGCAACCATTTTATGTCTTCTTGAAATCATTTTTCAAGCGCAACAAAAAGTATGGATCGCGCGACAGAAAAGTAATTTCCAATTTGTGTTATAGCTTTTTTAGAATTGGAGATGCAGCAAATTCATTGGATTTTCATGATCAAGTGGTAGTTGGTTATTTTCTTACACACGACTACGATAATGGGTTGCTCAGTGTATTAAAATTGGAATGGGTAAGTAAGTCCAGCGCCTCGATTGAAGAGAAATTAGAGCTTATCAAAATAGCTTTTCCAGATTTTGATGATACAAAGCTGTTTCCGGGAATTGAATTTTTATCAAATGGAATTGATGAAAAGTCGATGAAATATCACCATTTTAATCAACCTGATTTTTTTATCCGAACCAGACCGGGAAAAAGAAAGTTGGTTGAGAAAAAACTCACTGAAAATAATATTTCATTTAAATCAATCGGAGATACAGCAATAAAAGTTACAGCTGGTGTTGATTTAAATGGTCTGATTGAAATTGATAAAGAAGCAGTTGTTCAAGACCTGAGTTCACAGGCTACCATTGACTATTTTCCTTTCTTCAATGAATCTCAAATCAGCATTTGGGATGCATGTGCGGGAAGTGGTGGGAAATCAATTATGTCTGCTGATATTTACAGAAACTGTCGTCTTTATGTTTCTGATATAAGAGAAGAAATATTAGATGAATTGGCAAGAAGATTTACTTCTGCAGGCATTTCACCAATGTCACTTTTTTGTACAGATTTACAGCAGAGTTTATCAAAACAGGTTGTAGATGCACATTTACCTGATGAGGGTGTAGATTTAATTATTGCAGATGTACCCTGCACAGGCTCTGGTACATGGGGGAGAAGTCCTGAATGGCTAAAAGGGTTCGACTTAAGTTTAATTGATGCCTATCAAAGTCGACAAAAAAATATTTTAACTCAATTGCCAATACATCTCAAAACGAATGGTTATTTATTGTACATCACTTGTTCAGTATTCCGACAAGAAAATGAAGAAGTGACGTATTATTTCAAAGCTGTTTCTGAAATGAAGTTAATCAAGCAAGGTGTTGTACACCAGCAGGGAGGTGATTATTTATTTGCAGCTTTATTTAGAAAGGAATAAAGTAATCTTATTTGCTAAAACCGAGTATTGTAAGTTTAATTCCAAAACTTCCTTCTTCAAAGTAGCCATTTGGATTATTGCTATTGGGAGGTTGCCAAGTCTGTTTTAGTAATTCTTTATAAACTAATCCTACCTCTTTTGCATAAATCTCTTTTGAGTACACTATTGAGGAATATTGTTTTTTATCAAATGGATTGCCAATGGTGTCATTTCTTTGAAAAACGTTTATGGTTTCATTAAAAGGAAGACGGTTTATCAATTGGCTTTCATTTGGTTTTCCATAGGTGTATTCCCATCCTTCTAAATAGGATAGTCCTGTATTATCTGAAGTATTGATGAAGCTATTCCCTTTCCAAGTCAGTCCCTCTCTAAGTGGACTAACCAGTTTGATATACCTGAGGTTATTTTCAATTACACTTATTTTAGAACTATCAATTGAAACCCTGTAGGTCAGCAGTAAATCCCATTTTGTAGTATCTAATGTATTTCTGATACTTCTTTTAAAAAGGTAGGAAGGTTGTCCAAGGTTATCTAAAAGAGTGGTATCGTAAACATCTCTAACAGTATAGGATCTGAGGATAATATTGTTATTTGGGCCATTGAAAATTGTAGAATCTAGTCGGTAAGTAATTGATTTACCAGATTTAATCGGAAAGTAATTCTCAATTGGAGTGAAATTCAATTCAGTAGTTTGCTTTTCGCAAGCAGAAAAGAGCATGACGAGTGCGATTCCAAAAACGACAATGAATCTCATAAAGTAGAGATACTGTTTTGAATGATACCACCTCCAATTACATCTTCTCCATCATAAAACACAGCGGATTGTCCGGGTGCTATTCCTTTGGCATTTTCATAAAAATCGACAAGTACTTGGTTACTTTGATTGTAAAGTTGTCCGCTGCTGCCCGAATCTTTATACCTGATTTTGATTGTAGCTTCCTGGCCGTTTTGGATACCATCGAATTTTATATAGTTTAGTTTGCCGACAAGCATTTGTTTCTTCAATAAATCATCTTCATCACCCAAAACAACCGAATTGGTATTGGGGTCAATTGCAGTAACAAATGCAGGTTTACCCAATGCAATATCAAGGCCCTTTCTTTGCCCAATTGTATAAAAAGGGTAGCCTTTATGTTTGCCTAAAATTTTTCCATTTTTGTCGACAAAAAATCCTCCATTAACTTTTTCTTCAAGCCCATCCACATTGCGCTTTAAAAAACCGCGGTAATCATTATCTGGTACAAAACAAATCTCATAGCTTTCGCTTTTCTTTGCCAGTTCCGGATAACCAAAATCGTGAGCCATTTGTCGGATAGCTGTTTTACGGTATCCACCCAAGGGGAGGATAGTTCTGGAAAGCAAATCCTGTTGAAGTCCCCAAAGAACATAGCTTTGATCTTTAGTTTCATCAAGGCCTTTACTAATTACGTAACGATCGTTTTCAGGTCGGATTTTTGCATAATGGCCAGTCGCGATAAAATCACAATCAAGTGCATTTGCTCTTTTCAACAATGCCCTCCATTTAATATGCGTGTTGCACATTACACAAGGATTTGGAGTTCGGCCTGCCATATATTCTTCTACGAAATTATCTACTACAAAACCACCAAATTCATCTCGGATATCAAGTATATAGTGAGGGAAACCATGATGGACTGCCGCGGCCCTGGCATCATTAAAAGAATCAATATTGCAGCAGCCTGTTTCTTTATTGCTCCCGCCCGAAGTGGCATAATCCCAAGTTTTCATGGTTATACCAATGACTTCGTAACCTTCATGGTGTAACATTAGGGCAACGACTGTACTGTCGATTCCACCACTCATTGCCACCAATACTTTACCGTGCCTGCTCATTTATTGATTTTGAGCAAAGTTAAAGCAATTTGAGAGTGGGTTGCTATCGGGAAATGCTAAATTTACAACGTGGAGGAAGTCGAATTAGTCGATCATATTGTTCTTGACTGCAAAAAATACCAATCCAGCAGTATTTTTTAGTCCAAACCTTTCCATTAAACGGTCTTTGATTGATTCTACCGTTCTTGGAGAAATTTCCATTTTTTGAGCAATTTCAGCAGCGGTATATTCCATACAAAGTAAGCGAACGACTTCTTTTTCTTTGTCAGACATTACAATTTCGCTGTTTAGAGAAGGAATAGCTTTGGTTTTATTGGCCGACTTCTTTAATAAAACACGGTTCACAAAATTATTCAGATAATAGCCTCTTGCCATTACTTCCATGATGGCTTTTTTAATTTCAGCCGGATCAGCATTTTTTAATAAATATCCATTTGCCCCATTTTCCATGAGATGGGAAACAAATCTTTCATCCTCAAACATGGTTAGAATCAGGACTTTCACATCGGGGTATTTTTTGCTGACCTCTTTGGTAGTTTCTATGCCATCTTTTCCTGGCATTCTTAAGTCCATTAATACAACATCAGGCTGTGTAGTTTCAAGTTCTTTTAATAGCTCTTCGCCATTTTCTGCTTCAAAAACAAATGAAATATTGGTATACTGCCTAAGTGATAAAATAACACCTTTTCTAAAAATCTTGTGATCGTCGGCAATTCCAACCTTAATGGTATTCATGTTTGGACAATTTGTTTAAGCCCTAAAGCCTACACAAAGATACTGCATCAAACATTAGGTTCGATCGATAGAGGCATTTCAAGGGTAACCTTGTAGAAGGTTTGAGAAGCATCTCTCTCAAAATTAACAGTCCCTTCTAATACTTTCATCCTGCTTTGGATGTTTTTAAGGCCTAAGCCTACTGAACTTTTATTCATTTTCTCAAAATCTTGCTGGGTAATACCCTTGCCATCATGGTTGAGCCTGATGTAGAATTTATTATCTGCAATATTTTGTGTTAGATGAATAAAACTGGCGTTGCTGTGTTTCAAAATATTGTTAACTAACTCTTGGGTAACTCTAAAAATCAATAACTCAACCTGTGGTAATAACCTTTCTTTGTAGTCGTGGAACCTGCAACTGGCATTGATTGCACCAGATCCAGTAATTTTTTGAAACAGATCATTTACTGCTGATTCCAAACCAAAGTTTTTAAGGGTAGGGGGCATCAGACTGTGGGAAATGTTTCTGATCAACTGTATTGTATCGTCAATAATATGTTTTGCACTCGAAATACTCTGCAATTGGCTAGGAATATCAAGATTTACCAAATTATCATTTAAATACAATCTGGCAGTCGCCAACAAAGGCCCCGCATCGTCATGTAAGTCTGCTGCAATTCTCTGTCTTTCTTCTTCCTGCCATCTGATAGAAGCATTCAGCAAAATTTGCTGTTTTTCGTCTTCCATACGCTGCAACTGCTGCTGATACTTGATGATTTTTCTTTGGTGGAAAACAATGAATGCAATCAAGCCTATCGCCAAAACAAGCATCCCCAAAGTGCCAAAAAACAGCACTGTAGATACATTCGACTGGGATCCTATAGTCTGGAGAAAATACATTTATGCTTTTTGGAGTTTGTGTGAAGTTCTTTTTGATTTATTCGATTCTGAAAAAATACCAATTGTAATAAATAAGTTCTTTATAATATTAAAAATTGCTACTATATAACCATATGTTAATATAAATGAACTGTCTTTAAAGTTATTTTGACTCAAAATAAAAAGGAAGAATGTGCCGGAGAAAAACAAAATAAGTCCAATAGTTATCCAAATGGTTCCATTAAAAGAAAAATCAGTAGAAGTCATTTTCTCATAAACGAAAAACAAGCAGTAGGATAATACTAATATTGACTCTAGACCAGAGGGTAATGAATCGAAACTTGTAAAGGAGCTTGTATATATATCTAGAATTGATACGATAATAAAGATGATACTACCGATTTTTATCAATTTTTTAAATAAGTCTGATTCAATTAACTGAAAAATAAAGAAAGTAATAGTAGAATATTCAATAATTGTAAATAATCTGAAAGAGTAAAGTTCTGATTCTAAATACTTTAGGGATAGTTTTGATAAAACCAAATCAGAGAAAATACAGTAGAAACTATAGAATGCAATTAGACTAAAATAACTTTGTTTCGATTTGGTGAAATAAATCAAAACAAGGTTTGCTAGACCTATTAAAAATGAAATATAGACGAGATACGGAATTATATTGTTAAGTTTTGCTTAACAAATATAAACACAAAAAAAATGAAATGGAAGTTTTTAGAAATCAAACCATCCTT
>CAZVYI010000021.1:0-23865 GCA_964631755.1 uncultured Sphingobacterium sp.
AAAAGAGATGAACAAAAAATGGATCTGGATTATTTCCGGAGTAGTTGTACTGGTAGTTACATTGTTGGGTTTAAAAAAGGCCGGCATTATTGGAAAAGATGAGGCTACCAATGTGGCCGTAGAGAAAGTAGTAAAAAGAAACATTACAGAGGTTGTAACTGCAAGCGGAAAAGTGTATCCTGAACTTGAGGTGAAAATTAGTCCTGATATCTCAGGTGAAATTGTTCAACTCGAAGTGCTTGAAGGAGACAGTGTTACCAAAGGACAGCTGCTGGCCATGATTTATGCCGATATTTATGCAACGCAAAGAGATCAAGCCTCAGCAGTTGTTGCTCAACAACAAGCCCAGGTGGAGAATGCAAGTGCAACGCTTGGTTCTTTCAAGGCAAGATTAGACCAGGCAGAGCGTCAATATATTCGTCAGAAGCAACTCTTTCAGGAAAAAGTAATTTCAAAGCTCGAATACGAACAGGCAGAAAATGCGTTCTTAACTGCTAAGGCAGATTACAATGCAGCTCAGCAGTCTGTAAAAAGTGGTAAAGCTGCAGTTGCAAGTGCACAAGCTAGTTTAAGCCGTGCAAATAAAGATTTGGGTCGTACAAGTGTGTTCGCTCCAATGAGTGGCATTGTTTCTCTGCTTAACGTTAAAAAGGGTGAACGAGTTGTAGGTAATTCAATGATGGCAGGAACTGAAATGATGCGTATTGCTGATATGAGAGTCATTGAAGTAAGGGTTGATGTTGGAGAAAACGATGTTCCTAAAGTAGCTATTGGTGATACGGCATTGGTTGAAGTTGATGCATACAACAAAAGAAAATTCAAAGGGTTGGTAACCCAGATTTCCAGTACAAGCAGAGGAACAGGTGGCGCAATAACGACCAGTGCAAATGATGCTACCAACTATGAGGTTAGAATCAGATTATTGCAATCTTCCTATCAGGATTTATTGGATCCTACGAATACAAAAAGTTTTCCTTTTCGTCCAGGAATGAGTGCAAATGCCGATATCCAAACAAATACACATAGCAATGTAATTGCAGTTCCAATCAATGCAGTTACAACAAGAGATAAATCAGATACGGCTGCTGTAGGAAGTAAGGATGTGGTGAAGAAGAAAGATGATAAGACAGCTGAAGAAGGTTCTGAACAATCTGCAGTCAAAAATGTAGATGAGTTAGACGAAGTTGTGTTTGTATTGCAGAAAGATGGAACTGTAAAGCGCGTTAAAGTAAAAACAGCAATTCAAGATATAAATTATATTGAAATTGTGGATGGAATAAAAGAAGGTGATGAAGTGATTGTTGGTCCTTATACTGTAGTAAGTAAAACACTTCGCCAGGGAATGAAAGTTAAAGTGGTGAAAAAAGAGGAACTTTTTGAAGAGAAAAAGTAAAAATGTGAATTGATAAACCTAAAAGGGTGATGGGATGATTCCTGTCACCCTTTTGAATTTTATGACTTCTGCATTTTGATATCTAATATCTTTGTCGATATGAAAGTAGGAGTCATTGGAAGTGGAAGCTGGGGGACTGCATTGGTTAAGATACTTACCAACAATAGTTGTCATGTTACCTGGTGCGTACGTTCATTGCGTATGGCTGATCATATTCGGAACAGACACCATAATCCTAAATACCTCAGTTCTGTCTATTTTAGTAACACAAATCTGGAAGTTGTTCATGATCCAGCAGAGGTGTATACAAATGCAGATGCTATAGTTATTGCAGTTCCATCTGCTTATGCAGATGATTACATCTCTCCATTTTTGGAAACCATTTCAAATGGAAAAATTATTATTTCTGCCACTAAAGGTATTTTGCCACAACACAATTTATTGCTCAATCAACACCTCAAAGAGAAAATTCATTTTGATTGCGATAACTATGTTGCAATTATGGGACCTTGTCATGCTGAAGAAGTAGCGGCTGAGCGTTTGTCATATCTTACTTTTGCTGGAACCAATTCCACGCTAACCAAAGATATAGCTACATTATTTGATACTTCTTATATCAATACAGTGGTGAGTAATGATGTTGACGGGGTGCAATATGCAGCTGTTTTAAAAAATGTATATGCCATTGGAACGGGTATTGCACACGGACTAGGATATGGGGATAATTTCCAAAGTGTTTTTGTTGCAAATGCTGCTGGTGAAATGAAGAAATTTCTGAGATCATCCAGCAGTTTGTCAACTCCTGTCAATTATGCTGCATCAGTCTATTTAGGAGATTTATTGGTTACCTGTTATTCTTTGTTCAGCAGAAATCGTTCATTTGGAAATATGATTGGGAAGGGATACAGTGTTGAAGCAGCAAAGCTGGCTATGCAAATGGTAGCAGAAGGATATCCTGCTGCAAAATCAATTCACGAATTGAGTGTATCCTGTGCTGCCCATACACCAATAGCGACAGGCATTTATGATATTCTTTGGGAGAAAAAAGATGCAGCAACTGTGTTTAGTGAACTGGAAAAATCATTGATATAGTAATCAATCCAAAATAAAAAGAGCAGCGGCAATTCCATCAGCAAAAAACTTTCCTTCATTGGTCAAGCGCCATCCGTTTTCATCTTCTACTACTTTATTGCTTTTCAGATAGGGCTGTATCATTTTTTGAATTTCAGGTAATCTGCTTTCTCCTCCAAGTTCAATCAGTCTGTTTTTTTCAATTCCTTTAGACCTCCTGATTGAAGTCATGGTGTATTCATTCAGTTTATCGTTTTGGCTGAGTATTTCTTCTTCTAATGGTAGAACGTGCTTAGAGATTGCTTCAGCGTATTTGATGTTGTTGGCAACGTTCCATTTTCTTTTTTCTCCATCATAAGAGTGTGCAGATGGGCCTATTCCTATATAAGATTTGCCCTCCCAATATGAGCTGTTGTGTTTGCTTTCAAATCCTGGTAAAGCAAAATTGGATATTTCATAATGGTGATATCCTACTTCAGCTGTTAAATCCATTAGTATATTGAACCGTTCTGCTTGTTCATCTTGATTGACTTCCTGTTTTTCTCCTTTTTGAATTAATTTTTGTAGTGCGGTTTTTTCTTCAACAGTTAAGGCATAACAGGAGAGATGTGGTATTTTAAGCTTCAGTACAGTCACAACATCGTTGAGCCATCCTTCCTTGGATTGTCCAGGTGTTCCATAAATCAGATCTATGCTAAAATTTTCAAAACCTGCATTTCTGATGGTTTCAATCGCCGCAAATGATTGAGCTGCATCATGAGCTCTGTTCATCCATTGTAAATTTTCATCAGCAAAGGATTGAATGCCTATGCTGAAACGATTGATGCCCATGGACTTCCAGCTTTTAGCTTTTAGCATATCAATGTCATCTGGATTTGCCTCTAGTGTAATTTCTGCATCAGGCGCAATTCTAAAATATTTATTTGCCTGATTTAGAATTGAGGCGATAGATTCATTTTCAATCAAGGAAGGAGTGCCGCCTCCAAAATAAACTGTATTGATTTCTTCTTTAAGCTCTTCTGAGCGGATTTCCATCTCTTTTTCGATGCATTTTAATATCTCTGGCGCTTTTTGTAAGGATGTAGAGAAATGAAAATTACAATAGTGGCAGGCTTTTCTGCAAAAAGGAATATGGATATAGATTCCTGCCATTTGTTTTCAGGTTAGGGAAGTGTAGATTTGTAATGGTGCAAATAATTAAAGCTATACTGGTTTCAGGGTTTGTTCTGCTTCTTGTGTCAAAACAAATACAAGCACAGCAGATAAAACTTGAATTGGTATACATCGACAAAGGTAGCGATGCTTTGCCTGAACCTTTTGATGTTCTTTTTGATTTTTCGGGAAAACAGGAGTGCAGAGCGTATTTAAAAGATGAGTATTTGCCTCGCTTGAGAAAAAAAGGTTTTCTTGAGGTGTCGGTCGACAGCCTTCAAGAGGAACAATCACTAACCAAAGCTTGGGTTCATCTTGGTCCGCTATATAAATGGGGAACCATTTCTATCGATTCAAGTTTATTGTCGTTTTCTTTTCCTTTTACAGATCAGGACAAGATTAAACCAGGTGAAATATTGAATATTGAGCAGCTCATATCCCTTCAGGAAAAATATTTATCAATTCTTGAAGAAAACGGTTATCCTTTTGCTTCTGTACAATTGGATAGCAGTTATTTTATCGATAACCAATTGTATGCAAGACTAAAGGGAGTAAGAGGACCCTTGTACAGTATCGATAGTATTCATGTTGAAGGCCGCGTGAAGGTGAATAAAAACTTCCTCATTCAGTATTTGGGCCTGGGAGACGGATCAATCTATAGAAAATCAGTTTTGGATCTTGTTTCAAAGCGAATAACGGATCTTGGTTTTGTAAGGGAGAGTCGAAAATGGAACCTATCATTGACTGGCACTGGAGCCATCTTGAATTTATACTTAGAGCCTGCGCAGAACAGTCGTTTTAATTTATTGGCAGGATTTATGCCATCCAACCAACAATTGGGGGGTAAATTATTGTTAACTGGTGAGGCAGAAATGGATTTAAAAAATGCCTTTGGTGGAGGAGAGAATGTATTTCTGAACTGGCAACAGCTGCAAGTCCGTTCACCTCGTTTGCAATTAGGGTTTATGAAGCCCTATGTTTTCAACAGCAATACTGGATTGGATTTCAACTTTAATTTGTTCAGGAAAGATTCTTCTTTTTTAACCCTGAATACCAGGATTGGGATGCGGTATGAGATCAAACCAAGACAAATTGCTAAATTGTTTTTTCACCAATATTCCAGCAGTTTGCTTGATGTAGATACTGTTAAGGTGAGGCAAACCAAGTCACTCCCTTCATTTATCGATGCCACTACATCTAATCTGGGTGTTGAATTCATGTACAATGCAACAGACAATTTTTTCAATCCGCAAAAAGGAATAGATCTGGAATTCCGTCTGCTTGGGGGTATTAGGAAGATCAAAAAAAACAATGCAATTCTTCAATTAAAAGAGACAGGAAGTAATCAGTTTAACTTCAACTCGTTATACGATAGTCTTTCTTTGACCAGTTCGCAGTTTAGACTAATGGGGAAGGTTAATCAGTATTATAAATTAGGTGTTCAATCAACTTTGAAAGCTGGGTTACAGACCGGTTGGTTATTGGGAAAGCAGCTTTTATTGAATGAGCTTTTCCAGATTGGGGGGTTAAAAAATTTAAGAGGATTTGACGAGGAAAGTCTTTTTGCAAGTGGATATGCTACTGGTACACTCGAATATAGGTATTTGCTGTCCCGCGCTTCATATCTATTTGGTTTTCTTGATGCCGCATATGTGGAACGCAGAACCATTTCAGATAAAATTAGAAATTTTTACGGGGGTATGGGTATGGGTATTTTGTTGGAAACGAAAACAGGAGTTTTTAGTTTGGCCTATGCAGCTGGGAAAAAACCAGACATCCCCATCAATTTTAGAGAAGCAAAAATTCATTTTGGCTTCATTACATTGTTTTAGTGCTGCCAGGAAAGAAGTACTTTTGTATTCTCCATGAGATACCATTTTTTCATAGCCCTTTTCATGATGTTTGCAGGGATTACAACTGCAAGGGCACAAGATGCTCGAGTTCTTTATCCTCCAGCAGAGATTAATATTGATAGCTTGATTCAGGATTCATTGAACAAGTTGTTTATACTCAACCACAGGCCGCTTACTGTGGCAGAACAATCATTGGTGGTCTTCAAAAAAGAGGAATCTGTATATGGTGAATACACAAAATATTATCTCGAAAATGTACAGTGGTATTCATTGGAAATTCCTCAAGGGGCATTGTACACATCTAAAAAAATACGTCCAAATCTTGAGTGGGTTTTCTATTCTTTTTTATTTCTCTTTTTGTTTACGGCTATAGTAGGAAGATATTCAAATGGTCTCTTAAGTAAACTATGGAAGATTTATATCAATGATGGTTTTATATACCGACAGTCGAAAGACCAAATGGCTCAACAGCCCCTGCTTTCAATTGCGCTCAATGTGCTCTTCATTTTTTCTGGAGGCTTATTTCTTTTTTTTGGAATGGATTGGGATCATCAATTTAGGGGAAACCTGAGGTGGTATATACTACTTTCTTCAATTGCTGTGATCGCAATCGTTTATTTATTTAAAAATATTTTTTTTCGAATTTTAGGTTGGGCATTCGGACAAGAAGAGGCTTTTGAAGATTATCTTTTTGTTGTTTTTTTAAACAATAAATTGATGGGGTTGATTTTGTTGTTTGCCTCATTCTTAATGGCTTTTTCCTCCACAGCTTCCTCCACTTATATTTTCAAGTTCACGCTATTTTTGATTACACTCATGTTGTTTTATCGGTTACTTCGCGGATATCAGGTTTTCTCAAGACAATCCAGAATAGGCTTGTTTTCCTTGCTTTTGGCATTTATCTCCCTGGAGCTTATCCCTTCAGCAGTTGTAATGAAATTTTTGGAAAAGACCATGGATCTTTTCGTGACAGGGATTTTATAATTATTTTGTTGAATGAATAATGCACGCACTTTAAACACTGTTGAAAAATATCAATTGATATCATTTAGTTACAAGAAATTTTCCTGATTTTTTTTTATAATTTTGCATAATTATTAGCGCTGGATATGATCAAAAACGGAAAGAAAAGAATTGGTGAAAAAAAGGCTGTAAAAAAGATTCTTATTACCCAGCCTAAACCGGATTCTCCCAAATCACCTTATTTTGAATTAGCCAAAAAGCATAATGTCGAAATGGACTTTATGCCTTTCATCCAGCTGGAGGGTATTCCCTGTAAAGATTTCAGAAAACAGAAAATTGATATCGCAAATTATTCAGCAGTTATTCTTACCAGTAAGAATGCTATTGATCATTTCTTTAGAATTTGTGAAGAAATGAAATTGACTATTTCTCAAGACACAAAATATTTCTGTATCAGTGAAGCTGTCGCATTATACCTGCAGAAATTTATTCTTTATAGAAAAAGAAAAGTTTTTTACAGTGCTGATGGCACCAACAAAGGATTGTTTGATGTGATCAATAAGCACAAGGAAAACGAAAAGTTTATTTATCCTTGTTCTGAAAATCAACAGGATAATGAAATTGTAGGTTGGTTGAAAGGGCACGATTGCGAATTTGTAACTCCCTATATGTACAGAACGATCAGTTGTGATTTGAAATCAAAAATTTCAGAACATGAGTTTGATGTAATTTGTTTTTTTACGCCCAGCGGAGTCAAAAGCCTTTTAGAAAACTTTCCAGGGTTCAAACAAAATGGCACCTTCATTGGGGCTTTTGGCAACAATACTTCAAAGGCCATTGAAGATGCAGGTTTGAATTTGCATATCAAAGCACCACAACCGCAGGTCCCCTCTATGGTAGCTGCCCTTGAGAAATTTCTAGTCGAAACTGTTAAGTCCAAATAAACATATTAAATTAAGCCCCGGTATCACCGGGGTTTTTTTTATGAAACATTCCAATCAACTGATTTACGAGAGCAGTCCCTATCTTCTCCAGCATGCCCATAATCCAGTCGACTGGCTTCCATGGGGTAACGATGCATTGGATCGAGCTAAAAAAGAAGACAAACCTATTTTGGTCAGTATTGGTTATGCGGCATGCCATTGGTGTCATGTGATGGAGAGGGAGAGTTTTGAAGATGAAGTCACAGCCAATTTCATGAATCAGCATTTCATTTGTATAAAGATTGATCGTGAAGAAAGGCCCGATTTAGATCATTTTTTTATGGATGCGCTTCAGGCGATTTCCGGTAACGGAGGATGGCCACTCAATATGTTTTTAACAAGTGATGCCAAACCATTTTATGGAGGTACATATTTTCCTCCTATCCGATTGCATAACAGGCCTTCTTGGAAAGAAGTTTTGAATCAAATACAGCAAGCGTTTCAGAGCCGAAGAAAAGAAATTGAGGATCAGGCTGAAAATCTGCTAAACCATCTGTCAAAATCAAATCAAACTGCTTATTTTAAAAATACCATTTCTACAGATACCAGTTTTTTTACTTTCGACGAATGTGAAAATGCTTTCCAAGCAATCATGGCATTTTCTGATAAAGTATATGGTGGATTTGGCAAGGCGCCTAAATTTCCTCAAACCTTTGCCATTCAATACTTGCTTCTTTATTATCATTTTACTGGTAATCAAGAAGCTTTTCAACAGGCTGAATTGAGTTTAAAATCGATGATGAAGGGTGGAATTTATGATCAAATTGGTGGTGGTTTTTGCAGGTATTCTACTGATGCAACCTGGCTGGCGCCACATTTTGAAAAAATGACCTACGATAATGCACTCTTGTTGGTCTGTTTATCTGAGGCCTATCAGTTGAATAAAGATCCTGCGTACAAGAAAGTGGCAGTACAGACAGTTGATTTTATGAAACGAGAGATGATGTCTGCTGATTTTGGATTTTATGCAGCATTAGATGCAGATAGTGAAGGAGAAGAGGGCAAATATTATACCTGGACAAAACAAGAATTTGAGGAGGTTTTGAAAGAAGACGCTGCTTTTATGGCTGATTGGTTTGATATAACAGAAGAAGGGAATTGGGAGGGGGTTAATATACCCAGGACAAACAAGGGCATTGAAGAGTGGGCAAAGGAACAGGCATTAGATATAAGGATTGCTGAAAAAAAAATACAGGATTCAATTGACCTTCTTTTAGCTGAACGTGAGAAAAGAGTCAGGCCCGGCACTGACGATAAAATCATATTAGGGTGGAATGCACTTTTCAATCATGCTTTGGTAAAAGCGGCGTTGTCATTTGATGAGCCTGAATGGCTTGAAGTGGCAGAGCAAAATATGCAGTTCATGCTAAAAGCTTTCCAGGGAGTGGAAGAAGATCATTGGCAGCATACCTATAAAAATGGAATTGCCAAGTACCCTGCTTTTCTAGACGATTTATCCTATCTGGTTCAAGCCTTGATTACACTTTATGAACCAACGGGGAACTTGGTATATCTTGAAAAGGCCAGATCCATCCTGCATTATATCCAAAAGTATTATGTAGATGAAAATGGAGTTTTCTTTTATTACACCCCATCTTTTCAAAAAGACGTATTGGTCAGAAAGAAGGATATATATGATGGAGCCATGCCCAGCAGCAATGCCTTGATGGCATGGAACCTTTACAAGGCTGGAATCTTATTGGGAGAGGAAGGATGGAAGAGTCAGTCCGCTCAAATGCTTAAAACGGTCAAAGAAGGAGTGATAAAATACCCCAATTCTTTTGGTGTATGGGCGAGTTTAATGCTGGAAATGGTGCAGGGTACTCATGAGATTTTGGTATTAGGACCAAAAGCCATAGAAAAAGGGTCGATTTTATTAAAACACTTCATTCCTAATAAAGTGGTGATGCTTGCTACTGAAACAGATGATCAATATCCTCTTATGCAACAAAAGTCAATTACTGATGATACCCTATATTACGTTTGTCGAGATTATTCTTGCCAGCTCCCACAAAAGGGTTATCAAGAGGTATTGTTAAAGGTCTTAACAAAACGATAGCTTTTTTCGGGCAATATGTGTGTTTATTAATCGTTTTTGAAAGGTTAAGTCCAGATGTTTTCAGCTTGTTAAAATTTGGACGATTAAGGAGTTAGGTGAAAATGAAATACCCCGAATTGGTATATATTTGTTTTTATGCTCACTAAACCAGGAACTAAAATGAAAGGCATACTGTTGAATTTATTGGGAATTGTGTCGATTGGCCTAGTGTTGACCGGATGTGGCAAATTAGGTAAATCCAAAACCAGCTTAGGGGATGGTCAGTTGCATGGCGTTTCACTAGGCGATAAATACACTATGCCAAGACCTCCAGGAATGGTATATATACCTTCGGGTACCTTCCATATGGGTCCTTCAGATGAAGATATCAGCTATGCATTTACAGCCCGAAATAAGCAAATCTCAATCAATGGTTTCTGGATGGATGCAACTGAAATAACCAATAATGAATACAGACAATTTGTATACTGGGTAAGAGATTCTATTGCAGCAACTATATTAAACTTCAAGAAACAATCACCTGATGGGACTGGGGCAATTGATTGGATGAAGGCCAAGCAAATCAAGTGGAATGATCCTAAAATTCAAGAGCAGCTCAGTGCATTAATTGTTACTCCGGATAACAGAATCAACGGTAGAAAGGAAATAGACGCTAAAAAAATCATCTTCCATTCTGAAGTTTTTGATTACAAAGAAGGATCCAGAAGAGAGAATGCAGATAAACCTCGTTCCAATTTCATCGTAAAGACCGACACTCCTATTTATCCTGATACCTTGGTTTGGATCAGAGATTTTTCCTATTCGTACAATGAGCCAATGGCTAAAAAATATTTTTCCCACCCAGCATATGGTGGATATCCTGTAGTAGGTGTGAACTGGAAGCAGGCGACCGCTTTTGCTGAATGGAGAACACACTATTTGAATTCTTATTTGGAAGCAAACAAGCGCATGACTGAATCTGACTTTCGACTTCCAACTGAAGCAGAGTGGGAATATGCAGCACGTGGAGGCAGATCTCAGGTGCCTTTCCCATGGGGCGGACCTTATTTGCGGAATAAGAAAGGCTGTTTGTTGGCCAACTTTAAACCTGGTAGAGGTAACTATCCTGAAGATGGGGGTTTCTATACAGTGAAGGCTGATGCCTATTGGCCTAACGATTTTGGTTTGTACAACATGGCCGGTAACGTTGCTGAATGGACATCATCCTTGTACTACGAAGGCGCATATAATTTTCAACATGATATGAATCCTGATATCAGGATGAATGCAAAAGACAACGATCCTCCAAGAATGAAGAGAAAAGTAGTTCGTGGCGGTAGCTGGAAGGATGTTGGGTTCTTTTTGCAGAACAGTACAAGAACTTACGAATATCAAGACACAACAAAGTCTTATGTTGGTTTCCGTTGTGTAATTGATCTTCCTCCAACAAGATTAAAGAAGTAATTAATTTAATAATCCAATCCACACTTCACCATTAAATTTCAAACAATGGCCGTTCAGTCAAAGCA
This sequence comes from uncultured Sphingobacterium sp., assembly GCA_964631755.1. Lineage (GTDB taxonomy): Bacteria > Bacteroidota > Bacteroidia > Chitinophagales > Chitinophagaceae > Pollutibacter. Next base: position 10,983 of record CAZVYI010000021.1, read on the forward strand.
ACTTGAAAAAATAATCAACACTGTTGTCAGCATCGGAGCTGCAGTAGTCATCTTCGGTGCATGGGCTAAAATTTTGCACAAATCTTATGCTGATCTTATGCTGACTGTAGGTCTTCTTACAGAAGCGGCTATATTTTTGATTTATGCTTTTCTTCCTCCAGCAGGTGGTGAAATGGCAGAAGTGGCTGAAGCATTAAAGAAGGGTGTTGGTGGAGCAGGTGCTCCAGCAAACGATGAATTGAAAAAATTGATTGAACAGGAAATCAATCCTGATAATCTTAAAAAACTTAATGAGAGTTTCGCTAAGTTCAATACTACAATACAAGGATTAGCTTCTTTGGCAAATGTTTCTGATGTAACCAACGAATTTGCTGCAAAAACAAAAGAAGCTTCCGCTGCATTGACTACAATGAAGGATGCTTATGCGAATGCCGCTGCATCTGTCCAGCATTTTAATCATGCTGCAGAATCTTCGAAAGCATTTCAGGAGCAAATGCAAACACTTACACAGAATCTCGGTGCTTTGAATAAAATGTATGAGTCAGAAGTGAAGGAGTCAGGTGGACATATTACTGCAATGAATGCGTTCTATGAAAACTTGAATAAAACTGCACAAGCTATGCAGGGTAGTGTTGATGATGCCAAGAAAACGCAAGAACAAATTGCCCTTCTTGCTAAGAACCTCGGCAGCTTGAACAGTGTTTATGGTAACATGCTAGCTGCAATGCAAGGTCGCGGTTAATCCACTTTTGAACTCTAACATTTAAACTTATCCTATCATATGGCACTACCAAAAGATCCGCGGCAGAAAATGATCAACATCATGTACTTGGTGTTGACAGCACTGCTTGCATTGAATGTGTCTGCTGAGATTCTCAACGCCTTCAAAGTGGTTGATAACAGTCTTAGAGAGTCCAACCATGTACTTACCGGTTCAAATAATGAAATCTATAAAAGTTTTGAAGAGCTATTGAAAGATCCAAAAACTGCTGAAAAAGCAGCTACCTGGAAGCCAAAAGCTGATCAAATTAAAGCTATCGCGGCTGATGCTTATGAATTGATTGAAAAGCAAAAACAAGAACTTAAAGTCGAGTCTGAATTAGATACAGAAACAGGTGAGTTTCTTGAAGACAATATCGATGCTGCTACAAGGTATTTTGATACAAAAAAGAATGGGGAAATTCTATATAAAAAACTTGAGGAATACAAGAGTAAGATTTTATCTATTGATCCAGAATTAAAAAAGGAAATCATTGATGAATTTCCATTGAGTTTAGAAATTCCTAAATCTACAGCTGGAAATGTTTCTACGGGTAATCAATTGCGTGATTGGGTCAGCAGTTATTTCAATATGACACCAACCATTGCTGCCCTTACAATTTTGAGTAAGTTTCAGAATGATATCAAAAACTCTGAAAACCTGGCAGCAACATTTTGTTTGAACCAAGTAGGCTCAGTGAAATTGATCATGGATAAATTTGAGCCGATGGTAGGTACCAGTTCAACTTATTTGATGCCTGGTGAAGAAATGACAGTAATTGCAGGCTTGGGTGCATTCAATTCTAATGTAAAACCAGAAGTTACTATTGATGGACGCAGTATTGCTGTTAATGCAAACGGTGTTGCAGAATCTAAGTTTGCTGTTGGTGGAACTGGATCAAGAAGTATGAATGTTACAGTGAAATTTGTTGATCCGAATACCGGAGAAATGAAAACTGTTTCCAAGAAAGTTGATTATACAGTGGGTGCAGCAGCAGGCGTTGCTGTTTCTGCCAATAAAATGAATGTACTGTATATTGGCGTGGATAATCCACTAACAATAACTGCTGGAGCTGGTAGTGAAAAAGTTTCAGCTCAATTCAGTGGTGGTCAAATTAAAAAAACAAGTGGTAATCAATATATCGCAATACCTTCAGCAGGTTCTTATGGTGAGCACAGCATTACTGTATTGGTCGAGGGGAAAGCTGCAGGTAAAGTTGGATTTCGTGTGAAGCAATTGCCAAATCCCACAGCTTATGTTGGTAATTTGAAAGCTGGCCCAGTACCATCTGCTTCTTTCAAAGCAATGGGCGGTATTATTGCTAAACTTGAAGATTCTGAATTTGATGCTCCCTTTGAAGTGGTTAGTTATAAAATCGGTGCATTGAGCGCAGATATCCCAGATTATGCTCCTGTTGAAAATAAAGGTGCAAGATGGTCCGGAGCTGCAGCAACTTTAATCAATAAGTTAAAGCCAGGTGCGCTTGTAGCCATCACTGACATCACGGTGAAAGGTCCAGATGGTCGTACAAGAGTACTTCCTTCAGGTCTTTCATACAATTTGAAATAAAAGATTAAACCTTAGGGTATGAATAGTAAATGGATTAGACTGGTTTTGGGTATGACAGTATTGGCCTTGTTGTGTGCAGATGTAAATGCGCAAACCAAGAAGAAATCTGTGCCAACCAAAAAGACAACTTCTAAGTCGTCTCAAAAACCAAAACCTGTTGCAGCAGAAACACAGGTACTTGATGCTGGGTTCAGTGAACCTGCAAAAGATACTGTAAAGCCTGTTGTGCCAGTAAAAGATCCTTTTGCGTTTGATTCACTAAGAATGTCATTGCGTCCTGATGCAGCAATTGATCGCAATTTGGTCAAGAGCAGATCGCCATTGGCGTACGAACATATTCGTGAAGATGACGCATGGTATCGTGAGCGTGTATGGAGGGAGATTGATATCAGGGAGAAAATGAATCTTGCATTCAGATACAAAGCTGAAGATGATAATGGAAATCAAAGGTTCATCAATATTTTATTAAGAGCAGTACGTAAAGGTGATGTAACTGCTTTTGATCCTAATGTTGATGATAGGTTTACAACTCCAATGACTGTTGCAAGGGTGGGAGAAGTGATTTCTGGTAAATGTGACTCTGTTCAGGTTATTGATTGGGCAAAAGACCCAACAGGTTCAAAAGGAATTTTCAAAGACTCTTTGGTTTGTCGTGAATTCAACCCAGATGATATTGTAAAGTTCAGATTAAAGGAAGAGTGGGTATTTGACAGAGAATCCTCACGCATGTACACAAGAATTCTTGGTATTGCTCCCATCAAAACATATGTAGATGATGCTGGAAATGTATTAGGAGAATCACCTTTGTTCTGGGTATATTATCCTGATCTCCGTTCGATTCTATCATTATATGAAGTATACAATGGAAAGAATTTTGGCGCAAGGATGAGCTGGGAGGAGTTGTTTGAAAGTCGTTATTTTGCCTCTTATATTGTGAAATCTACAATCGATAATCCATACGATTTGTTCATTAAGCAATACATTAAGGATGATATACTCAGGTTATTGGAAGGGGATAACATCAAGACAAAGATTTTTAATTTCGAACAAGACCTCTGGTCATATTAAAACATAAAAATCATTAAAAAAAGAGCATCTATTTGATGCTCTTTTTTATTTTCTGAAATAATTATAAATCAATTTTGCCTTTTTCAGGCCTATAGTTTTTGCAAGTTCTTCTTCACTTATTTTTTTAATATTCGCAACTGATCTGAATTGAGTGAGTAAATCAGTTGCTGTTGTTTTACCAATCCCCTCTATATCTTCTAATTCGTTTTTAAATGTGCCTTTGCTTCGTTTTGCTCTGTGAAAAGTAATGCCAAATCGATGCACTTCATCTCTTATACGTCTTATAAAATTCAGTACCTCACTGTTGTAATCAAGTTTGAGTGATTCCTGATCGCCAGCAAAAAAAATCTCTTCTACATTTTTGGCCAAACCTATCAAGGTCATTTTCCCGGTTAATCCCAGTTCGTCAATTGCTTCAAGGGCTGCACTCAATTGACCTTTACCGCCATCAATAATAACGAGTTCAGGGAGTGGATCGTTTTCCTTCATCAATCTCTCATACCTTCTTCCAACTGCTTCTTTCATTGTAGCAAAATCGTTTATACCCAAAACAGTTTTGACATTAAAATGTCGGTAATCTTTTTTACTGGGTATTCCATTTTTGAAACAAACCATCGCTGAAACTGGATAAGCACCTTGAAAATTTGAGTTGTCAAAACATTCAATATGTTTAGGTAGTGCTGGCAATGATAAGGCTGCTTGTGCTTTTTCAAGTAACTGAAATTGGACCTCTTCGCTATTTTTCAATTGCAGCATTTTTGTTTTTTTCAATTCCAATACATGGTAATCTGCATTGGTTTGTGCCATGTCTAGCAATTTTTTCTTTTCTCCTACTTTAGGGACTGTGATGGTATATTTTTCAAAACCAAAATCAATTGTGATGGGAAGAACAAGGTCGGTTGTATTGCTGCTGTATATGGATTGCAAATCAACAATAGCCTGTGAGAGTATGTCTTCGTCTGACTCTTCTACGGCAAGCGTATAACTCTTGTTAGCAGAATTGGAAATGGTTCCGTTTCTAATGGTTAGGTAACTAACAATAATTTTTTGTTCATATCTGGAAAATGCGAAAACATCCAGGTCGCCTAACTTGGGACTAACAATTACTGATGAAGAGTGATAGTTTTTTAGCCCCTCTATCTTTTGTTGAATAAGTCCTGCTTTTTCAAATGCAAGTTGTTCGATAAGGGTTTGTTGTTCTTTTTTATATTTTTCAATTACACCTGATAAATTACCTTTTAGAATATGTTTGATCTGGTTAATCCCTTCATCATATTCATCTTGGGTTTGCAGCGATACACAAGGTCCTTTACAATTTCCAAGATGATATTCCAGGCAAACCTTGTATTTGCCTTTCTGTATGCTAGATGGGGAGAGGTTCAGTGAACAAGTTCGTAAGGGTATATGTGATTTGATGAAAGAAAGTAATTCCCTTGCTTTATTTACTGAAGTATAGGGGCCAAGATATTCTGATCCATCCTGAATTCTTCGCCTTGTTAAAAATACTCTCGGAAAGGCTTCTTTCTTGATTACAATAAATGGATATGTTTTATCATCCTTTAGTTCAATATTGTATTTGGGCTTAAATTCTTTGATCAAAGCATTTTCAAGGAGCAAGGCGTCATGTTCTGATCGAACAATCGTGAATTCAATTTTTTGAATTCTTTTTACAAGTTCATTTGTTTTGAAAGAGTGATTGCTTTTTGTAAAATACGAACTGACTCTTTTCTTGATGTTCTTGGCTTTCCCGATATAAATCAGTTCACCACCAATATCAAAATATTTATAGATCCCAGGCGCATTTGGTAGGGTTGATTGAATATCCTGGAAATTAAAAATGTTCATTTGTTATTCGATTGACCAACTGTACTTTTCAGTAACCGTATTTTGGATCTTATTGTTTTTATAGTAGATGGAAGTAATTGATACCGTCTTTTTGCTGCTCCATAAGATTTTTCTTGTAATCCTGATATCATTGATATGGTCTAACCTTTCTGCATAAAAATTTTTCACCATCGACGTTCCTGTTTTAATATTCAGTTGGAGTTGTTTGATAGGGTAAGCCTGGTTTTCAGTTGTATATTGAATGGTAATATTTTCTATATCCGTATCTTCCAATACAAGTTCCTTATAGGCTTGAATAGTTTTTTTATCTTGAAGATCTAATTCAAATAATGAAGTTACTATTTCTCGGAACTGCTTCTTTTCCACAATACTTGTATCTGTTTTTCCATTTTGGATATGGTATTTGAAAATGGCAATTGGTAAAGAATCGATTTCGTTTAATTCGTTTGTCAGGAATGCGTTGAAAGGAAAATAGTCTTTGGGCTCTTCGGAATTACAGGAAGTAAGTAAGTAAGTAACAAAAAACACCAGATTCAAATAGGCTTTCATTTGCCAAAATTACATCAGCAAACGACTATTTGATTGTTTTTATGATACCAACTTTGATACCCATATCCATCAGGTTCTCTTTGATCGGGTATTTATCTTTAAAGCTGGATAAGATCTGGTATCTGAATTGAGGTGCAATGCTCCATCTGTAACCTTTGTTTTCAAAGTTAAGACTGGCTTCTACTGCACCATTGATGTTCCAGTTTCTGTTCAGGCTTGGTTCCTTTGCGTAGTTCTGTAAATTTGACGATAATAAATAAGAGTAATTCGCGAATACATAGGTTGGCTGTATTGTTGAGCCCACTGATAGATTTAATTTGTTTGTTCCACTTACCCTGTATTCTAATCCAACAGGCAGCGAAATCATATAATGCTCATTCTGAATCGTAGCTGGAGAAAGCCCCCCGTTGTTTCTGTACATAGACATTGCACTTAATGGAGCAACTCCTGAACTTATGCTATTTACACTGTAGGTCGCGATTTCAGGAATTGAGCTGAATGCCTTGATTTGATATTGATTGTAATTGGCCTGGATACCAGCCTTGAAATTTAATCTTTTGCCAAGAGGGTAAAACATAGCAGTACCCAGTTCAAATCCCATCGCTGGTTTATGATTCACTACGTCTTTTACATCCCGGGCAAATGCAGCATTGGTACTTAAAGAGTATGTAGTGTACTGAAAAAAATTTCTTGACGCCTCACCTCTCAATCTCCGGTATCCTATACTTGGACCACCATAAAATTGCCAGCTGATATCTTTGCTGATTTTTTTGGCTGCATTTACAACCAGGTCGATGGTTTCAGAAATACTATGCTTTTTTTCTTCTTTTTGCGATTTCAATTTATCTGTTTCATTAAGCTGAACATGTAAGGAAGACGGGCTAATTGAAATTTTATGGGGGACATCGATTTCTATTGTTCTTTCAAGTCTTGAAGCTGTCGTTAGTCGATCTGCTAGAGCAAGCTTTTCAGATAGGTCAAACACTGTTTTTGCCTTGGGTACAGGTATGTAAATTGTAGGGAGAAACAATGTATTGTTTTCCAGACTTACAGAGGGGCTCTCAATATATTGATAGATATTTTTTTTGTCTGTGAAAGTTGCTTTGGCAACCTCCTCTTTTTTGACATGAATGCTGATGGAAGCAATGAAGAGTAATAAAATCGCAATAGACGCATAACGCCATCCGTAATTTGGATGCAATTCTTTGTGAATATTGTTCCAAATACGATCAGAAGGATACAATAGATACTGATCTGATTTTTCCTTCAGTAATTCATCCATCTCCTCGTTAGAATAACGCTTCATTGCTTTAATTAATCAACCCAACTATCATTGTGCTTTCACACTTGAAAGCCATTTTGTTTTTTCTTTTCTTGGCTGTAGAATATTCTTTTTGATCAGTATATCTTCCAGCATATTTTTGGCTCTTGTGAATTGAGACCTGCTTGTACTTTCCTCTATTTCCAGCATAACGCCTATTTCTTTGTGAGAATAGCCTTCGATGGCATATAGATTGAGTACAGTTCTGTATCCAATTGGTAAAGAGCGAATACTTTCAACGACTTGTTTTGCCTGAAGTATAGCAGGAATATTGTCTTCTTTGATCAACAAATCTCCCGCATAAGCCAGATCTACATGTTCGTTGAATTTTTTATTTTTTTTGAGGTGATTTATACAGGTGTGAACGATGATGCGTAGTATCCATCCTTCCAAAGAGCCACGGTTTTCGTATTTATCTATTTGGGTGAAAACCTTGATGAAACCCTCCTGAAGCATATCTTCTGCATCTTCTCGTGATTTTGCATAACGATAGCAAACGGACAACATTTTGGGACTGTATCTGTAATACAGTTCTTGTTGTGCGTATGCATCGTTCTTCAAACAACCCTGAAGAAGTACCTCGTCTGTCATGAAATCAGTTATTGATTTCTGAATTTAAGACAATTTTTGGATTCCGGATGCTGCGTGGACTGCTTCTTTCTTGTTATTTATCAAAAGCTTGATTTACAATGATTAAGCTTTAGCGAGTACATTACCAGTCATTTCTGTAGGGATGGGGATACCCATAAATTTCAGAATTGTTGGAGCTATATCACCTAGTTTGCCAGGTTTTACTTCACCTTTCCAATCCTTGTCAATGATAAATAAAGGGACAGGATTTAGGGTATGCGCTGTATTGGGAGATCCATCGGCATTTTTCATGAAGTCGGCATTTCCATGATCTGCAGTTAAAAAAACAGTATAGCCATTTTCCAGCGCTGCTTCAACAACTTGTTTTACACATTGGTCGACTGTCTCCACTGCTTTTTTTGCAGCTTCCCAGATTCCTGTATGCCCTACCATGTCCGCGTTGGCATAGTTCAGGCATATAAAATCTGCAGTTTTATTTTTGATTTCAGGAACAATTTTTTCAGTGAGTTCAAAAGCACTCATCTCTGGTTGCAAATCGTAGGTGGCAACTTTTGGAGATGCTGCCATAATTCTTGTTTCTCCTTCAAAAGGAAGTTCTCTTCCGCCGCTGAAAAAGAAGGTCACGTGTGGATATTTTTCAGTCTCTGCAATCCTAATTTGTTTCTTACCATGTTGCTCTAATACTTCCCCAAGTGTATGCGTCAGGTTATCATTTCTGAAAATAACATGAACATCTTTAAATGTATTGTCGTACTCAGTCATGGTAGTGTACTCCAATACAAGCTTCTGCATTTCGTATTCAGGAAAATCTTTTTGGGTGAGTACCTCTGTTATTTCTCTGCAACGATCTGTTCTGAAGTTGAAGCAAATTACTGCATCTCCTTCTTCGATTGTCGCCAATGGTTTTTGATGTTGGTCGACTACAATCAAAGGTTGAATAAATTCATCTGTAATGTTATTGTCATAGGCTTCTTGTATCGCAACTGTTGCTGAACCTACTTTTGTACCGATACCCTTAACCAAAGCATCATAAGCAAGTTTTACTCTTTCCCATCTTTTATCGCGGTCCATTGCATAATACCTACCGGTAACAGATGCGATTCTTGCTGTAGAATTTATCAGGTGCTCTTCCAGGTCTTTTACAAAACCCAATCCACTTTTTGGATCTGTATCACGGCCATCTGTAAATGCATGAATAAATACGTTATGTACTTCTTCTTTGGTGCATAAGTCAACTAGTGCTTTAAGGTGATTGGTATGAGAGTGAACGCCACCATCACTTACAAGCCCCATCAGGTGCAATTTCTTGTTGTTATTTTTTGCATACTGAATTGCAGAAAGTAAAGAGGAGTTGCTTTGGAATTCTCCTGTGCGTATTGCAACGTTGATGCGTTGTAGTTCCTGATATACAATTCTTCCTGCACCAAGGTTTAAATGCCCCACTTCACTGTTCCCCATTTGTCCCTCAGGTAATCCTACCAATTCTCCACAAGTTACAAGCGTTGTATTGGGATATCTATTGTATAATGAGGATACAAAAGGCACATTTGCATGTTGTATAACATCGCTGTCATTTACTGCTCCATGTCCCCATCCGTCCATGATCACGAGTATGCATTTTTTATTTTCCATGATGTAAAATTACTCGATTTCAATTTATCTACCTTTGCAGTAGTAAGATTCGTTAAGTTCAAGATGTTTTATGAAAAAAAATAAAGACCAGCATTCAACATTTGTGTACAGTACAGATCCGAATTTCAAGATGGAAGAGGAAGCATCTGCACAGGAAACGCTGCCCCCTAATGAACAAGTTTTACGCGTACAATTGGAAACAAAGCACCGTGCGGGTAAAACTGTAACTATCGTTTTGGGTTTTATAGGGATTGAAGATGATCTTGTGCAGTTGGGGAAGGACTTGAAAAATCATTGTGGGACTGGTGGATCTGCCAAGGATGGTGAAATTATCCTTCAAGGCGATCATAGGGAGAAAATAAAACAGTGGTTGCAGAAAAAAGGGTACAAAACAAAATAAAAAAGACAGGCTAAAAGCCTGTCTTGTGCTGTATTTGCGTAAGTGAACTACCAATCTTGTTTTGCAGTACCAGCTTTAATAGCTGCCAATGCGTTGGCTTCGCTGAGCAATGCAGTTAACTTGTTGCCTTTGCCATCATGACCTTTGGCAATGTATCCACCTTTAGCAGTTCTTGAAACAACTGCATCTTGTACTGGTACATTTTTTTCCTTGGTCTTAACGTTGTAGGCTTTGATCATGTTGTCGTTTGACATAGTGATTGTTTTAATGGTGATTAAAAATATCAAATATCCAATTTGGCGTATTTGGCATGTGATTCAATAAATTCTCTTCTTGGTCCCACTTCATCTCCCATCAGCATACTGAAGACCCTATCAGCTTCAGCTGCACTTTCAATGGTAACCTGTTTGAGTGTTCTGGATTCAGGATTCATAGTAGTATCCCATAGCTGACGCGCATTCATCTCTCCCAATCCCTTGTAGCGCTGAACGGTTACGCTATCTTCCTTACCGCCAGCAAGGCGTTCTACAAATGATCTTCTTTGCTCTTCATTCCAGGCATAGGCCTGATCTTTTCCTTTCTTCACCAAATACAATGGAGGCTGTGCAAGATATACATAACCCTGCTCCACCATTTCTTTCATGTAGCGGAAAAGGAAAGTAAGGATTAGTGTTGCAATGTGACTTCCATCCACATCAGCATCGGTCATGATGATCAATTTGTGGTACCTTAATTTGGACAGATCCAATGCTTTAGGATCCTCAGCAGTACCAATTTTTACACCCAATGCCGTGAACATGTTCCTGATTTCCTCGTTGTCATATATCTTATGCTCCATGGCTTTTTCCACGTTGAGGATTTTACCTCTGAGTGGAAGGATGGCTTGAAAGTTTCTGTCTCTTCCTTGTTTTGCTGTGCCACCTGCTGAGTCACCCTCTACAAGAAACAATTCACTTTTTTGAGGATCTCTTTCAGAGCAATCGGATAACTTACCAGGCAATCCACCTCCTGTTAAAACAGTTTTTCTTTGAACGAGTTCTCTTGCTTTTCTAGCTGCTGCTCGGGCTTGTGCTGCGAGAATAACTTTACTGATGATGTTTTTTGCTTCTCTTGGATTTTCTTCCAGATATGCTTCTAAAACTCTGGAAACAGTAACATCTACAATACCCATCACCTCTGAGTTTCCTAGTTTGGTCTTGGTTTGTCCCTCAAACTGGGGTTCAGGTACTTTAACAGAGATGATTGCACTCAAGCCCTCCCTGAAATCATCACCTTCAACTTCTACTTTTGATTTTTCAAACAGACCTTGTTTTTTACCATATTGCTGAAATACACGCGTAATGGCTCTTCTGAAACCAGCAACGTGTGTACCACCTTCAATGGTATTGATATTGTTTACATATGAGAAGATGTGTTCGTTGTAAGAGTCGTTATAGTTAATGGCTACTTCAACAGCTACATTTGAATCTGCATCCAATCCTTCCATATAGATGACTGCCGGAAGTATAGTATTTCTTTTGCCATTGCGATCAAGCATTTCAACAAACTCAACGATACCGCCTTCGCTATAAAAAATCTGCTGATAAGTATTGCCATCATCATCTTTTTCCCTCAAGTCGTTTAAAGTGATTTTAATTCGCTTGTTGAGGTAGGCCAATTCACGTAATCTTCCTTCTAAAATATCCTTGTTGTAGACGTGTGCAGTAAAGATGGTAGTATCTGGCCAGAACTGCACCTTTGTTCCAGTTTTGTCGCTTGTTCCGGTTTCTCTAACTGCATATTTAGGTACACCTCTTTCGTATTCTTGCTCAAATATTTTTCCTTCACGTTGTACAGTTACTTTAAGATTAGTACTCAAAGCGTTTACGCAGCTTACACCCACACCATGGAGACCACCTGATACTTTATAGGTGTTTTTATCAAACTTACCTCCTGCGTGAAGCACCGTCATCACTACTTCAAGTGCACTTCGTTTTTCTTTGTGGTGCATTCCAGTTGGAATACCCCTTCCATTGTCCTGAACAGAAACAGAATTGTCTTCATGAATGGTTACCACAATATCATTGCAATAGCCTGCAAGAGATTCATCAATTGAGTTATCCACCACCTCATATACCAGGTGATGCAATCCTTTAACGCCAATATCCCCAATGTACATGGCAGGCCTTTTCCTAACGGCTTCCAATCCTTCCAGTACTTGGATACTATCTGCGCCGTAACCACTATTTTGTTGTTCGTTCGTGTTTAAATTTTCTGTGCTCATACTTGTCTTCTGCCTCTTTGTTTTTATACAGTCCTTAACCGTCTACAAATTTACTAAAATAGGGGGGGATGCCCTCATTTTCAGCCCTTTAAAAACGCTTTATTTTTAAGATGATTTCCACATATTTTCAAATTCAGTAATTCGAACAGAAAATGAGCAGCATTTTAATTTAAAGTATCTTTGCATTTGGATGAGCATAGCTGCTGAAATACCTGTATTAATGAAATCAGAACCCTTTTTTGAAGGGGTATCACCTTTGTATGCAAGTGAGAAAAAGATTCCGGGTTCATGGCAGTATGTGATAAAGCGTTATGCAAATGATGCTAAAAATGGTGTTGAGGATTATGGAACACTTGTCTATAACTATGATAATCAGGCTGATAGGAATTATCTTGAATTGAGATTCTGTGTAACTGGACAGACCTATTGCAAGCAGTCGGTTGTCAATTGTGAGGATTGCAAATTGAACAAGAATGCATTGTGTGTAGAGCAAAGTGGTACAGTCGATTTGCTTCAATTTAGATTTGAGCCGGTCCACCTTACCAACCTGATTACCTCTGAACCCGGTGGGGAGACTGAGGATATCCTTAATTTCAGGTACAAGCATACTTTTTCCAAGCCAATAGTACTCAATGGTAGAATCAGGCATACACTCGACTCCATTTTAAATCATCGGTACAACGATACCGTTGAAAATATTTTCATCAATGCCCAGACACAGATTTTATTGTTGTACACCCTGGAAGCGGTTAGCTCAATTAAAGAAGATGAGGTGCCTGCATGTAAGTTTCTGGTGCATTTAGAAGACAGAGAGAAAATCATCAAAGCGAGGGAAATATTGCTTTCGCACATAGGGGATCCCATTACGATCAAAGAATTGAGCAG
>CAZVYI010000022.1:0-356 GCA_964631755.1 uncultured Sphingobacterium sp.
AGCAGTACTTGATTTTGGTGTTAAACGAAACATCATCAAATGTATGGCTGATAGAGGTGCTTATGTTAGGGTTCATCCTGCCAAGACTAGCTTTGAAGAACTACAAAAATTTGAACCACACGGTTATTTCATATCAAATGGTCCCGGTGATCCAGCTTCAATGGGTTATGCTGTAGAGACCGTTAAGCAAATCCTAGAAACTAAAAAACCTGTGTTTGGTATATGTCTTGGTCACCAACTCTTAGCATTGGCCAATGGCATCCCAACCTTTAAAATGCATCATGGACACAGAGGATTGAATCATCCTGTGAAGAATTTGATGACAGGACTCTGTGAGATCACTACCCAAAACAACG
>CAZVYI010000022.1:366-2888 GCA_964631755.1 uncultured Sphingobacterium sp.
ACCATGGATTTGCAGTAGATGCTGCTTCCATTAGAAATGCTGAGCATGTAGAAGTGACGCACGTCAACTTAAATGATGATTCAATTGAGGGTATACGTTTGAAAGATCGTCCTGCTTTCTCTGTGCAGTACCATCCTGAGGCAACTCCTGGTCCACATGATAGTCGTTATCTTTTCGATGATTTCATATCTTTAATACAGAATAACTGATTTGAAAAAGATTGTCATCATCAACGGACCGAATTTGAACCTTCTCGGAAAGAGAGAACCTGATGTATATGGATCGGAAGGATTCGATTCTTTTTTTGCACAACTCCAAAAAGAGTATACTGAAGTAGAGCTTGCTTATTTTCAATCCAATATTGAAGGTGAGTTGATCAATGCCATCCAAGACGCTGGAAATACTGCTGATGGGATTATCCTCAATCCTGCTGGTTATACACATACATCTGTTGCTATAGGAGATGCAATTGCTGCAATTAATGTGCCGGTAGTAGAGGTGCACATATCGAATATACATGCCCGTGAAGAATTCCGAAAGCTATCGCATGTTTCTGCAAAAGCAAAAGGAACAATTGCAGGGCTCGGTTTGGAAGGGTATAAACTTGCCCTGCAATTTCTCCTTAAGTAATTATTTATTCTTCTTGTTTTTTGCCTGCTGTTGAACGAGGTCGAGTTTACCTATGTAAAGACTTCTTCCGTGGGTACCTACAACCAACTCATTTTCTCTTTCTTGAATGGCTAAATCATGAACCGGAATGGCATGAGGAAGATTATTGGTAAACTGACTAAAACTCATGCCACCATCAATGCTTGCATAAATTCCACCATCTGTTCCTACATATAGAATGGCATCATCTTTCGGATCTTCTTTTAACACATTAATTGGTTCTAAAGGCAAATCTGTTCCAATTCTCTTCCAGCTTACACCAAAATCGTCACTGCAATAAGCATGTGCTTCGAAATGGTCGTCTCTATAGCCATTTAGAGTCACATAAACGCGGCTTTCTTTATATTTCGAGGCAACTACTCTGCTAACATAAAGCCCCTGTGGAAGGCCTCCTAATCCTTTTTTATCAGGCATGCCTATTTTTGACCAGCTATATCCTCCATCTTTAGAAACTGAAATCACTCCGTCGTCTGTGCCAGTATAGATCAATCCAAATTTCAGAGGAGATTCACTTAGAGTGGTCAATGTGGCAAATGGAACATCACCCGCTTTTTTACCATTAGAAAGATCACCACTAATTTTTTCAAATTGATCACCTTTATTCATGCTTCTATAAAGAGCATTTCCTCCCATATACAAGATATCAGGGTTGTGTTTTGATAATAGGATAGGGGTTTGCCAATTGAATCTTGCTTTTGGTTCATTGAGGTTGGCGCTGGCAGGTCTTAAAAATTTATTTCCACCTTGTTGTTTGTGAATTCTCATGTAAGAACCAAACTGTGAGCCTGTGTAAACGATGTTGTGGTCTCTTGGGTCAATTTGCACTTGCATGCCATCACCACCATTGATGCTTTTATATCCATACTGACCATTGTCAATCCAGTCAATAGATTCTTTGTGTGTTGAAGGTCCATACCAAGAGCCATTGTCTTGTAAACCTCCATACACATTGTAAGGTTTTTCGTTATCAACGTTAATAGCATAGAACTGTCCGACTGAAGGAGAGTTGGCTTTGAACCAATTTTTTCCATTGTCATAAGTAATATTACAACCACCATCATTGCCTGCAATCATATGATTATCCTTCAATGGGTTAATCCATAATGCATGCCAATCTGAATGCGTATTGCCTTTATCCATTGAGCTGAAAGTCTTTCCTCCATCACTAGAGATGTTGGCATTTACACCTAGTATGACGAGTTTATTGGGGTTCATTGCAGAGACAAATATTTTTCCAAAATAATAGCCGAAGGTGCTGTAAATGCCAATTGGTTTATCGTGGGTTTTGTTCCAAGTTTTACCACCATCAGTGCTTTTATAAACTTCGCAGCCATTGATCTGGTTAACAGATGGGCCTGCACTTTCATCATTCAGGTATTGGTAGATTTGATTCAAGGTAATTTTCCCTGTCGCAATTTCATCCTTGAATGTTTTAGATTGGTATTGTCCTGATAGGCCATTCATTCTTAAGAAACGTTCAATTGCTTGATCACTATAACCAGCAAATGTTTCTTTGCTCATGTCTTTGAGATCTTTAACGGCTAGTCGGCCTGTATCTGCTTTCGTTGTATCAGGTTTTAAATTATAGTTATCTACTACAGCATATACAATTGATGGATCTTTAGGATAAACCGCCAATCCAATTCTGCCGATGCCATTTCCTTGTGGGAAGCCAGAAGCAGCATCACTACTCAGTTTCCAGGTTTCACCACCGTCAACGCTTTTGTATATACCTGAAGTTTTTCCTCCTTCTACAAAGTCCCATGCCTTTCTAATTCTATGCCATGCTGCAGCATAAATTTCTTTAGGATTTTGTGGATTGATTTCCATTTCTACTGCTCCAGTATTGTCAT
>CAZVYI010000022.1:2898-23337 GCA_964631755.1 uncultured Sphingobacterium sp.
ATTTTTTTGTGCAAAAAGATAATTGACAAATCCACTGAAAAGGATAAAGAGCAGAGAAAGATTGCGCATGATTGTTTATTTTTTATAATTCGATGTTTAATTCTTTTTTTAAAAGTCCGATGATATCGCCATTAGCGATGTGATGGATGGCTCGCATGCCAATGGATGCAGCTCCCTCGATGTTGTCAGCATTGTCATCAATAAAGAGTGTTTGCTTCCAAGTTTTTCCACCATCAGTTGTTTTGTATACACCTCTTTCTTTGTTAGGAGAATAGAGATGTCCAAGTACTGCAACCCAAGCCTCATCAGGGTTAGAAGGGCTCAATAAAATTTTACCAATATGATGACTCTCTGGAAGTCCTAGATACTCCCAGTTTTTTCCGTTGTCTTTCGATTTATAAACACCGATGCCTGCATACGAAGAACGGCTGCTGTTCACTTCACCTGTTCCTAACCAAATGGTATTGTTTTTCCAATCAACGGCGATGTCTCCAATACCCACAACTGCTTCTTTGTCGAAAATGGGAGTAAAGCTTTGTCCATTGTTTGTTGTATGCCAGAGTCCGCCTGTTGCATAGGCGATATAAAATTCTGTGGGATCATTTGGGTTTACTTCAAGATCATCAACACGACCACTCATGATACTTGGTCCGATATTTCTAAAGCTGACATCTTTGAAAATACTTGCATTTGCACGAGCAGCTTTTTCCGTTAGGCTTTTCATCCTTAGAGTGCCATCAGTTGGTTTGTTTTGTGCAAACATCAAAAAGGGAATGGTAAGCAATGGCAATAGCATGCTAAGAGCTGACTTCAAAACCGTTTTGTGAAAAACTTTACTGTGCATATCGACTGTTTTTTTTAATTTGAAGGATGATGCAATATAGAGATATTCAAGGTAAACCTTTTATTTCTGCAATAAAGTTGATGCTGTTTATTGGTATGCTATTTCCATGCATAGCTAGTGCCCAATATTGGATTGATTTCAAGTTGAGCCCCAAAGGAGATACGATCAATAGGGTGGATAAGTACAACCGAAAACAAGGTCCCTGGTGGTTTCGGTATGAGGAAGTGAGAGGAGAACCTGGCTTTGAGGAAGAGGGATATTTTTACAACGACAAGAAACAAGGTCCTTGGAAGAAGTTTAGTTTAATGGGTGATCTTATTGCCCGAGAATATTTTATAGCAGGACATAGAGATGGACAGCAATTGTATTATAATAGAATGGGGGATTTGATCAGAGAAGAAAGTTGGAAGGCCATTGACCCAGCGCATCCCTATGATACCATTATGGTGCCGGATATCGATCATCCTGAAAGGCTGATTAAAAAAATTATCAAGCATGAATCTGCAGAGATAAAACATGGTGTTTGGAAATATTATGATCCAGTGATGGGATCTGTTACGCGGACAGAAACATTTGTATATGGACAACCACCGCATGTTGTGAGTCCTAGTAAAAACACCAATCCAGTCAAAACTGATGTGAAGCCTATACCATCTGTTTCACCTCCAGTACCAGGAGCAAAGAAAAATACACAGACACAAAAAAAGGGGAAAAATTAATTTCCCCTTTTTTATTTTCTATTGTTTAAGATTATTTGTTTGCAGCTGCTCTGATTACATTCAACGCACCGCCAGATTTGAACCACTCAATTTGTTGAGCATTGTAACTGTGGTTGGCTTCGATAGTATCAGAAGATCCATCTTTGTGGTTGAGGACAACTTTCAATGCAACACCTGGTGTGAAAGAAGTTAGTCCGATTACATCAATGGTGTCATCTTCTTGTACTTTTTCGTAATCTTCTTTGTTAGCGAAAGTAAGCGCTAGCATACCTTGCTTCTTCAAGTTGGTTTCGTGAATACGAGCAAATGATTTTACCATTACCACACGCACCCCAAGATGTCTTGGTTCCATGGCTGCATGTTCTCTTGAAGAACCTTCACCATAGTTTTCATCACCAAAAACAATACTTCCAACGCCTGCTGCTTTGTAAGCACGTTGAGTTGCAGGAACTGGACCATATTCTCCAGTGAGTTGGTTTTTTACGTTATCGGTTTTGTCGTTGTAAAAGTTAACAGCACCAATAAGCATGTTGTTACTGATGTTGTCGAGGTGACCTCTAAACTTCAACCATGGTCCCGCCATAGAGATATGGTCTGTGGTACACTTGCCTTTTGCTTTTATGAGTAATTTCAATCCCTTCAAATCAGTTCCTTCCCATGATGAGAAAGGATAGAGCAATTGTAATCGTTTGCTATCCGCTTTCACATCAATTTGAATACCACTGCCATCTTCTGCTGGAGCCTGATAGCCTGCATCTTCAACATCAAATCCACGTGATGGTAATTCATCTCCTGATGGTGGGTCTAATTTAACTGCTTCACCTTTTTCATTGATCAATGTGTCAGTGATTGGGTTGAAGGTAAGGTCACCTGCAATTGCGAGAGCAGTTACTAATTCCGGACTAGCAACGAATGCTAAGGTATTAGGGTTGCCGTCTGCACGCTTAGCAAAGTTTCTGTTGAAAGAATGCACGATGGTATTTCTTTCTTGTTTTTCAGCACCCATTCTATCCCACATACCAATACACGGACCACAAGCATTTGCAAATACAGTTGCGCCAATTTGAGCAAATGTATCAAGGTATCCATCTCTTTCGATTGTATACCTCACCAATTCACTTCCTGGAGTGATGGTGAATTCAGCTTTGGTCTTCAATCCTTTTTCTGCAACTTGCTTAGCAAGGCTAACAGCGCGGCTGATGTCCTCGTAAGAAGAGTTGGTACAGCTTCCAATTAAACCAACTTCAACTTTTGTTGGCCAGTTGTTTTTTGCTGCTGCTTCTTTCATTTGTGAAATAGGAGTAGCCAAATCTGGGGTAAAGGGACCATTCAAATGTGGCTCCAATTCACTGAGGTTGATCTCAATAACTTTGTCGAAATATTTTTCAGGGTTTGCATAGACCTCTTCATCACCTGTTAAGTATGAGCGAATACCATCGGCAAGATCAGCAACAGCTTCTCTTCCAGTCGCACGCAAATAACGGCCCATGCTGTCGTCATAACCGAAGGTTGATGTGGTAGCACCAATTTCAGCCCCCATGTTACAGATAGTACCTTTACCAGTGCAACTCATACTTGTTGCGCCTTCTCCGAAATATTCAACGATTGCATTGGTACCACCTTTTACAGTAAGGATACCAGCAACTTTTAAAATCACATCCTTAGGTGAGGTCCAGCCATTCAGCTTGCCAGTCAACTTAACACCAATCAGTTTTGGCATCAACAATTCCCAGCTCAAACCAGCCATGACATCACAGGCATCAGCACCACCAACACCTATCGCAACCATACCCAAACCACCAGCATTCACGGTGTGTGAGTCGGTACCAATCATCATGCCTCCAGGGAATGCATAATTCTCAAGCACTACCTGGTGGATAATACCTGCACCAGGTTTCCAAAAGCCAATACCGTATTTATTAGAAATTGAAGAAAGGAAATTGTATACCTCTTCATTTTCAGTAATTGCTTTTTTAAGATCTACTTTACTTTCATCTTTAGCAACAATCAGGTGATCACAATGCACTGTAGAAGGCACTGCTACTTTTTTCCTGCCTGTAGTATCAAATTGCAACAACGCCATCTGTGCAGTTGCATCTTGCATGGCGACTCTGTCTGGTGCAAAATCAACATAATCTTTTCCTCTTTTAAAATCACTGACATTAACACCATTCCAGAGGTGAGAGTAAAGAATTTTTTCCGCTAATGTAAGGGGTCTGCCCAATGCTTTTCTCGCAGCATCTACTTTTGCTGGCATTTCCTTGTACGTTTTCTGAATAAGGTCTAAATCAAAAAGCATAATCGTCTGTTTTCCGGTTTTTAAAATAACCTCAAAAAAGGAAGATTTGAGGCAGGATTTTGCATCGCGAAATTAATTAAATCATGCACCCTTACCAAGACTATTGGAAATATTGGGGATTATTTTATCTTTATAGTATGGAAAAATTCAGAAATTTCATTGAATGGCAGGTTTTAGGGGTCTGCACGCGTATCGGTGAAGTGCTAGGAATTTCCACCTTTACCATCAGAAAGTATTTCATTTACATTTCTTGCCTCACTTTAGGGTCTCCGGTTCTTTTCTATTTCATCCTGGCTTTTTGGATGAACCTGAAGCGTTATATTTTGCAGGGCAAGAGAAATCCATTGAGATACAATTAGACTATTGCCTTTCTGATCTTCACCAGCTCCTCTAGTAATCCTCTTAATCTTTCAAGATTGAGCATGTTGGCTCCGTCACTTAATGCTTTGGATGGATCAGGATGTGTTTCAATGAATAAACCATCTGCTCCCGCAGCAATTGCAGCTTTGGCTATTGTTCCAATCATTTGTGGGTTTCCGCCTGTAACACCTGATGTTTGGTTGGGTTGCTGTAGGGCATGTGTACAATCCATGACAACTGGAACACCATGTGATTGCATGATTGGAATATTTCTGTAATCCACTACCAGATCCTGGTAGCCAAAGGTTGTACCTCTTTCAGTGAGTATTACTTTCTCATTGCCTGTTTTTCTGATTTTTTCAACAGCGAACTTCATGGCTTCACCACTGAGGAATTGCCCTTTTTTGATGTTTATAATTTTTCCAGTTTCTCCTGCAGATTGTAAGAGGTCTGATTGACGGCACAAAAAAGCTGGAATTTGTAGGATATCAGCGTAGGGTGCTGCCATTCCGGCTTCATCTGCAGCATGAATGTCTGTTGTGGTAGGAATATGAAACTTTTCACCTGTCTTTTTCAGAAGATCCAATCCAAAAGAGTCTCCCAAGCCAGTAAACGAAGAAGCGCTGGTTCTATTGGCTTTTCTGTACGATGCCTTGAAAATATAGGGTATTCCAAGTTCTTTACAGAGACCAGAAACATGAGAGGCAATTTGTTCAACAAGTGCCTGGTCTTCAATAACGCAGGGCCCTGCAATTAGAAAAAAATTCTTTTGGTCGTATTCCTGATTTTTAAACAGGTCTTGAAGAAATGCTTGCATGCTGCAAAGATATGTTGGTTCAATCATAATCTATATGTTTGCATTCTGAACCTTGGTTTATGAAAAAAGAAAAAATTCTGGTAATTGGAGCGTGCGGACAAATAGGGGTGGAACTGACCCTTGCCCTTCGAAAAATTTATGGAGGCACCAATGTCATAGCTTCTGATTTGAGAGAGGAAAATGATTTGCTCAAAGGAACCGGACCCTATGTTAGTCTTGATGTGATGAACAAGGAAATGTTGCATGTTCAGGTCATCAGACAGGGGGTTACCCAAATCTATTTGCTGGCTGCAATTTTATCTGCTACGGGAGAAAAAAATCCTCCTTTGGCCTGGCATTTGAATATGCAATCCCTACTGAATGTGCTTGATATTGCAAAAGAAGAAAACCTGACCAAAGTCTATTGGCCGAGTAGTATTGCAGTGTTTGGTCCATCATCTCCAAAAATGAATTGTCCACAACAAACCATTATAGAACCTTCAACAGTTTATGGAATTAGTAAATATGCCGGTGAGTTCTGGTGCAATTATTATCATCACCGTTATGGAGTTGATGTGAGAAGTTTGAGATACCCGGGTTTGATTAGTTATAAATCAGCCCCAGGTGGAGGAACGACTGATTATGCGGTTGAAATTTATCATGCAGCAAAACACAAGAAAAAATATACATCCTTCTTGAAAGAGGATACACATCTTCCAATGATGTACATGCCTGATGCTATCAGAGCAACCATTGAGCTCATGGAAGCGCCTGCGAAAAATATCAAGGTAAGGACTTCTTACAACCTGTCTTCAATGAGTTTTTCACCAGCAGAAATAGGTGCTGAAATCAAAAAGCATATACCTGAATTTGAAATGAGCTATCAACCTGATTATCGTCAGGCAATTGCGGATAGCTGGCCAAAAAGTATAGATGATTCAGTTGCAAGAGAGGAGTGGAGCTGGAAGCATGAATTTGATTTGCCAAAGATGACCACTGATATGTTTAAAAACATTTGACATTATTTTTCTTATAAAAAAAGAATATGAGAACAGCTTGTTTAATTGGATTGATTCTTTTGAGCTTTTTTTCTTGTAAACAAAATAGTCAAGGTTCTAAAACATTCAGAGCGGTCATTGTAAGGGAAGATAGTTTGCCTATTGCTTTTAATATTCAGCAAGAAATAAAAGGCGATTCCATACAATGGATGATCATTAATGCTGGCGAAAAAATTCTTGTAGATGATATAGTTGAAAAGGGCGATTCACTATTGATCAATCTTCCTTTTTTTGAGGCGCAATTAAACTTGGTTAAGTCTGGCAGCGGTTATCAGGGTAACTGGTACAAGAGAACATCAAAAGGGGATCAAACCGTGCCAATATACATTGAGGAAGGAAGTGAAAGATTGATCTTGCCTGGTGAATCATCAAAGTATAATGTAAGTGGAAGATGGTCAGTGGTGTTTACAAAAGAAGATGGAAAAGAAAACAATGCCATTGCTGAGTTTGAGCAAGTCGGAGATAGTTTAAGAGGTACATTCTTGACAGCAACTGGAGATTATCGGTATTTGGAGGGAGTAGTGAAAAATGATTCTTTGGTGATGTCTACTTTCGATGGAACGCATGCTTACTTTTTTTCTGCAAAAATCATGCATGACGGAAAAATTGGTCGTGGTGTGTTTGCAAGCGGTCCAACGTATAAAGAAGTCTGGGTTGCTGTAAAAGATAGTTTAGGGTCTGTTGATGAATCCAAGGCCTTAATGCAGTTGAAAGGTGTTGAGAATAAATTGCATTTCAGGTTCCCGGATCTTGATAGCAATATTGTGGGAATTGCAGATGAGAGATTTAAAAATAAAGTTGTAATAGTTCAAATCATGGGTTCATGGTGTCCCAATTGTATGGATGAGACTGCTTTTTTAAGTGAGTACTACACAAAAAATGCATCAAGGGGAGTTGAAATAATCGGACTTGCCTATGAATACATCAATGATTTCTCAATTGCCAGAAAAAATTTGATGCGGTTTAAGCATAAATTCAATGTAAAGTATCCAATGTTGATAACAGGTGTAACATCGGCTGATAGTTTGAGGACCGAAAAAACATTACCAGAGATGACTCAAATCAAAGCATTCCCTTCCATGATTATAATCGGAAAAGATGGTGTTGTTAGGAAAACTCATGCCGGATATGCCGGACCAGCTACAGGTATTCACCATGAGGCTTTTAAGAAAAAGTTCCAAGAAGATATTGATGCCTTGTTAAGTGAAGAGATAAGGCATTGAGAATCTTTAGAAATGAATTAAGTCAACAATCTTTTGAAGATACAATTGATCAGTTTCATCAAAGCTATTGAGTGATGAACTGTCAACATCCAGCACGCCTACGATTTTTGAACCATTAAAAAGGGGTAGAACGATTTCACTTTTTGATAAACTGCTGCATGCAATATGTCCGGGAAACTTTTCAACATCAGGAACAATAATCGTCTTACCCTGTTCCCACGAACTACCGCAAACTCCTCTGCCTTTTTTGATTCTTGTACAAGCTACTGGGCCTTGAAATGGACCAAGTACAAGCTCATCCTCTTTTACCAAATAGAAGCCTACCCAGAAAAAATCAAATTGCTCTTTTAGCGCAGCAGCAATATTGGCAAGGTTGGCAATCAGATCCGTTTCACCTTCCAGTAGACCCTTTATTTGTGGGATAATATGATGGTATTGTTCTTCTTTGGTTCCTTTAAATATGCTCAAATCTTCTGCCATAGTAAAAAAGATTATGCTTTTTCTACAAGATCTCCAATGGTTTTTCGTTCCAGTATTTTTAATGTAGCATCTCTGACCAGTACCATTGTGTCGTGTAATCCACAATGTTTTTCGTCGCAGTTTTTACAACGCTCATAAAAATATAGACTGGCGCATGGAAGCATTGCAATGGGTCCTTCTATCTTTCTGATGATTGTAGCTAAAGGTGTCTTGGTAGCATTTTTTTTCAAAAAATATCCTCCACCTTTCCCTTTTTTACTTTCAAGAATATCCATCTTTCTTAATTCCAAAAGGATGTTTTCCAGGAACTTGAGCGGAATTTTCTTCTCTTTGGCTATTTCTGCAATTAAGACAGGTCCTTCGTCCTTGTGCTCAACAAGGTAAATCAGTGCTTGAAACGCGTATTGTGTTTTTTTATTGAGCATATTGTTTAGTCTCCAAAACCCAGAACATCTTTCATTGTAAAAATACCTTTTTTATCTTTTATGTATTCTGCTGCCAATACAGCACCAAGTGCAAACCCATTTCTGTTGTGCGCATTGTGTGTGATGATGATGTCATCAATTTCAGAACTGTATTTCACTTCATGTAAACCAGGGTAGGGGTCAATTCGTTCACTTTCAATATAGAGCTCATTTGCTGCATTGGTTTTTTGGTTGCCCCATTTTTTTTTCAAAGTGTTGTTTGCCATAACCTGTTCAGCTAAACTGATGGCTGTTCCGGACGGGGCATCCTTTTTTTGAGTGTGGTGAATTTCTTTTATGCTGATATCGTATTGGGTTTGTCCTTCCATCAACTGTGCCAATCTTTTGTTGACTTCAAAAAAGATGTTCACCCCCACACTAAAATTACTTGCATAAATGAAGCTCCCTTTTTCGATGGTACATTGATGTTCAACTTCTTCGATATTTCCCAACCAACCTGTTGAACCGCAAACCACTGGAGTGTGAAAGCTGATACACTTAAGTACATTTTCAAGTGCAGTATGTGGACCAGTGAATTCGATTGCAACATCTGCAACAGACAAATTCTCTTTTGTGAAAGTATCTATGTTTTCAAGATCAATTTTAAGCACAATATTGTGACCTCTGGAAAGTGCAACAGTTTCAATAATCTTTCCCATTTTGCCATAACCAATCAATGCTATATTCATGTGTTGGAAGTTGAAAAAGTTACTAAAATCCTATGGATTTGTTTTGTTTGTTTTTGCCAAAATAAAATGTTGCTGATAGTCCCATTTGACCACTCATATTTCCAGTAGACAGCTTTGGTGCCAATCTTAAGCTTACTTCATCTGAAATATCAAATCCTCTCAAGTGTCCGTCAACTGTTGCATCTACGACATTTAATCCCCATGCGAGTAAGATACCAAGAATCGAAAAATCCATATTCTTTCTGAATTCATTTCGGTATAAACGAAGCGCTTCATTTGAAAGAGGAATCAGTTCTGGCGAAATTTTATTGAAATTGGCAGAGTCATTTGTTGATCTAATCGTGTAAGCGTTTCTGGTGAGGTTATACCATTTTCTATTATAACTATAAAGGCTTACAGGGATAGCAATAATCCCATATACGATAGGAACTTTCCAATATTTTTTATTGTATACCTGTCCTAATCCAGGAAGTATTGTTGACCTGAGTGCAGCTTTGGAAGCAACTGATCTTTGTTTTTTTACAGTATCAGTTTTTTGTGAAACAGGTTCTGGTATCGTGCTGATTGAATTCTGTGCATAAAGATTTTCATGTACAGCAAACAACATGCATAAGATGCAAAGAGTAGTCAAAAATGATATTTTCATCAATGTATATCGACTTTCATTTTTTCAAGCAGACCATTCAGTTCTTCTAAAGAATAATATTCAAGTGTAATTTTCCCTCTGCCAGTTTTTTGATGATCCAATTTGACTTTAGTTCCAAAATACGAACTCATCTGACGCTCAATTTTTTGAAATTGATCATTTTGCTTTACTGAAGTATTGCCCGATTTCTTGGAGGGTTTATAAAGTTGTTTTACCAGGTCTTCTGTTTGTCGTACTGAAAGTTTCTTAGACAGAATAGTGTTGTAAACAAAAAGTTGTTTATCTACTTCTCCTGCATTGATTAATGCTCTTGCATGCCCCATGGATAATGATCCATTTCTTACGCCCACAATAATATCTGGGGGGAGTTTAAGCATTCTGATGTAATTGGATACAGTACTTCTGTCCATACCCATGGTAACAGCAAGTTCTTCCTGGGTCAATGAACATTCATCCATCAATCGTTGATAGCTTAATCCAATTTCAATTGCATTTAAGTTTTCTCTTTGTAAGTTTTCCAAGAGCGCCAACTCAAGAACTTTCTGGTCATCTGCATCTCGGATATATACTGGAACATCTTTGAGTCCAGCCATTTTAGCCGCGCGCCATCTCCTTTCACCTGCAATGAGTTTGTATTTTCCTGAAGGGAGCTGCTTTACAGTGAGCGGTTGAATAATATCATGCAGTTTTATTGATGCTGCTAATTCTTCAATGGCTTTGGGTTCAAAATCCTGACGCGGTTGGTTTGGGTTTGGAATGATATCTTCTAATGGAATTCTTGAAACCGATGTAGTTTTTGCAACAACTTCTGTTTTTAAAACACCAGCAGGATTTTTGTATTCAGCATCAATGCTGCCTAGTAGGGATCTGATTCCTCTGTTCAATGCCTCTTTTTTATTGGAAGGATTATTGCTCATCGTTTGGATTTATGGTTCTTTCTGACTCCTTGATTTTGGTCATATTATTTTTCTGTAGTATTTCCTTAGCTAGGTTTAAATAATTGATGGCCCCTTTACTTTCTGCGTCATATAAAATTGCAGGTTTGCCTACACTCGGTGCTTCACTTAATCTTGAATTTCTATTGATGAGGGCATCAAATACCAATCCATCAAAATGCTTTCTGACTTCATTTACAATTTGATTGCACAGCCTGAGTCGGACATCGTACATGGTCATGAGAATTCCTTCAATTACCAAAGCAGGATTTAATCTGCTTTGCACAATTTTAATTGTATTGAGTAGTTTACCCAATCCTTCTAAAGCAAAAAATTCTGCCTGAACAGGAATGACAACTGAATCTGCTGCTACCAATGCATTTACTGTAATTAAACCAAGAGAAGGGGAGCAATCAATGATGATAAAGTCATAGCCATCTTTAATTTCATCAAGAATATTTTTGATGACGTTTTCCCTGTTAGGGTAATTGATCATCTCCAATTCAGCGCCAACAAGATCAATGTGCGATGGAATCAGGTCCAGGTTTGGGATTTCTGTTTTAAGAACAACATCTTTGGCTTTTGCATCTCCAACCATACAGTCGTAGATGCTTTGTTGTACATTTTGAAGGTCAAATCCTACACCAGATGTACTGTTCGCCTGTGGATCAGCATCAAGCAATAAAGTTTTGTATTCCAGAACAGCAAGACTTGCTGCCAGATTAATGGCCGTTGTGGTTTTCCCCACTCCTCCCTTTTGATTAGCTACTCCTATGATGCGAGCCATTTGATTTGTTTTGATAAAGATGACAGGATGACAAATTTACAATTTCGGTACAATTTTGACCGAACAATATTGTTATTTTAGAACTATATTGACAATGTTTTGTTGGTTTATTTGATTGGCTTTAAATTATTTAGATGAAAAGGCTATTTGGTTCGTGGTTTTTTATTTTGGTGATGTTGGCGGTTGATTTTTACGTTTTTCAGTCGCTTCGGTTGGTTACTGCCGGTCTTCCTCAGAAGTCCCGTTTATTGATACACGCCATTTATTGGTCATTTACAGTTGTAGCAGTGCTTCTTTTCCTGCTCATCCCGGTAGTGGGTTTCGAGTCAATACCCAAGTTTATCCGAACTTATGTCTTCGCAATTGTCGTTGGGTTGTTTATTGCAAAGCTGGTGGCATCTTTATTTTTTTTGATAGACGATCTGAGGCGCATTTTGCAGTGGGGAGGAACAAAAACTATTCAGCTTGTCAATGGTAAAGGAGTAGAATCAGGAGAAGGCATTTCCAGGTCTGTTTTTTTATCCTGGTTGGGTGTAGGGGTAGGTTCAGGTCTATTTGGAAGTCTTTTGTATGGTTTTGGGAATAAGTATAAATATAAAATTGAAAGAAAGAAGGTGAGCTCAAGTAAGCTACCGGAGGCATTCAAAGGCCTTAAAATTGTACATATATCAGACATTCATTCTGGTAGCCTGGATGATGTCAAAGCCGTTGAGAGGGGCGTTAAAAAGATCATGGATTTAAAACCGGATTTGGTCTTTTTTACTGGTGATTTGGTGAACAATGTCGCAACAGAAATGGATGGTTTAAAGGAGGTTTTTTCGGGCATAAAGGCTCCATTGGGGGTTTACAGTGTTCTAGGAAACCACGACTATGGTGATTACGTTCAATGGCCAAGCAAGGAAGCAAAAAAGGAAAATCTTGATCGATTAAAGGCTGTTCATGCCCAGATGGGTTGGAGGTTATTGCTCAATGAGCATATTGCAATTGAGAAAGACGGAGCTAAAATTGGTCTGATAGGCGTAGAAAATTGGGGTGCAAAGGCAAATTTTAGTCGCTATGGCGATTTAAAAAAGGCATACGAAGGTGCTGAACAATACCCATATAAAATTTTATTAAGTCACGATCCAAGTCATTGGGATGCAGAAGTATGCATGCATTATACCGATATTGACTTGATGTTGTCAGGGCATACCCATGGAATGCAATTTGGTGTTGAAATACCTGGTTTCAGGTGGAGTCCGGTTCAGTATGTCTACAAACAGTGGTCAGGTCTTTACAGCAATGGTGAACAAAAACTATATGTAAACCGTGGGTTTGGGTTTCTGGGATATCCTGGAAGGGTAGGTATGTTGCCAGAAATAACTTTATTAGAGTTGGCTTAGCTTTAACAAATGTTTCTTTTTTGAGGGTTAACTTTTTCTTTTTTAATTCGTCTAACTTTGCAGCCAACTATTGCTGATGAGGTGTTTTTTATGTTCATTCTTCTTTGCTTTCATGGTTTTTCAAGCCATGCCCTCAGGTGTGTTTGCACAGGTGAGTAAATTTGATGAAAACGAGTTGAAATCAGAATTAGACTTACTCAAAGATGATAGCCTGATGAGTGAACTCAAAAGTTTATTGGGAACCATGTATAAGCCTGAAAGTTTTTTTTCAGCTAACTTGGCATACAGTAACAGGCTTTTTAGTACCAAGAACAACGCGTTGAATGCGCAACAAGCAAGAACGGGACAAGCTGCGTTACTTCCCTCAGTATCTTATTTTCATAAAACTGGTTTTGGTTTAACCGCAACTGGTTTCATGCGTAACATTGATGGACGTCCTAATTTTTATCAATTGGCCATCAGTCCTTCTTACGATTACATTGGTAAAAAGGTAATCACCGGCGTATCTTATACCAATTATATTAAAACAGCTGCCAATTCTTTGTTCTCAACGCCATTCACCCATGAAGTCTATGCCTATGCACAGCTCAGGAAATCTATTGTTCGTCCCTTTATTGCATTGGGTTGGGCTTCTGGAAGTTATGAAGATGTAACCATTAGAAGAATAAGAGATAGAGGAGACAATATTCTTGTAACTGATACTTCGAAAGTATACCTGAATGATTTTTCTACCATTTTTGGTTTATCCCATACCTTTTCATTTCAAAATATATTTACAAAGAATGACTTGATAACTTTTGTCCCCTCGCTAAATCTAATTGCAGAACTACAAAACTATAAAGTGACTCCTGTTGGATTTGGTGTTATTGGTGATCTGGATGATGATGAAGAGGATGACGATGAGGATAAGGTAGATATTGAAAGAATACGTAAGCGTTTTAATCTCAATCCACAAACTGTATCTAAATTCTCTCTTCAAACATTGGCATTTTCTGCAAATGCGAATTGGTATAAATCTTCATATTCTGTTACCGCAGGATATTTTATGGGCTATTATTTTAATAATGTGAATACAACCAAGTTTGCCCATTTTTTCAATCTTACAGTAGGTGTCACATTTTAGCCTTTTCTTATCACTAAGAGGAAGGTTAATCATATAATTTAGACTTGAATTTGTTCATTTAAAATCAATACTATGAAACGTTTATTTGTTTTTTCTGCGCTTGTATTGTCTTCTTACTTTGTAAATGCACAAGGATTTAGTTTTGGTCCGAAAGTCGGTGCAAATATCACAGGAATTTCAGGCCTTCAGTTTAAAAATGGTTATGAGTTCGGATATCATGTTGGTGGATTTGCTGAAATAATGCTTTCAGAGAAAATTGGTATTCAGCCTGAAGTATTGTGGAGTCAAACTGCTTTGACTCCTAGTTCATCTATAGCTGATCTTTATTCAGCACCATTTTCGGGATTAACGAAGGTTAAATTGAATTATATCACGATTCCTTTGTTATTGAATATCAGGCCTGCCAAATTCATAACATTTCAAGTGGGTCCGCAATTTGGTATTTTACAAGACAAAAAAAACTCTGTTGCTACTAATGTGCAATCTGCTTTTAAAGCTGGTGATTTTTCAATGTTAGCTGGTGTACAACTTAAATTATTGTCATTCAGGGTTTACGGCAGGTACGGTATTGGGTTGACGAATATTAATGACTTATCCAATCAAGATGCCTGGAAAAGCAGAACCTTGCAAATTGGTATTGGTTTAGGGCTTTAAAATATTCTTCATTTTTTTGAAAAAGTCCTGGTCCTTCGACTGGGACTTTTTTGTGGCATTAAAATTGTCCTATATAGAGATATATTCAGAGTCGAACTATAGTTCGACTCAATGTGACATAATGTCTTAACTGAAATCTATGGATTTAAAGATGAATTTTTTGCAGCAGGAAGATGATATGGATTTTATGCCTATCATCCCTTTGAATGATAGTGAGGGTGGAAATGCTGACCAAATGGTGGTTCCGGCGGAATTGCCGCTTTTGCCTTTGCGCAATACCGTGCTATTCCCTGGGGTAGTTATACCCATTACCGTAGGTAGGGATAAGTCGATTAAGGCAATTGCAGAGTCATATAAAACTGACAAATTGGTAGGCGTGTTGGCGCAGAAGGACAGCAATGTTGAAGATCCCGGTATTGGTGATTTGGTTTCAATTGGAACAGTAGCCAAAATTATTAAGTTGATTAAAATGCCGGATGGCGGAACAACGGCTATTCTGCAAGGGAAAAGAAGATTTAAGTTGTTGAAAGTAAAATCTGAGGATCCTTATTTTATTGGAGAGGTGCAGGCTATTGAAGAAGAAATTATCAAAGATGATGCTTCATTTGAGGCTTCTGTTTCTTCAATAAAAGACCTGGCTTCACAAATCATTCAGTTGTCGCCCAACATTCCTACTGAAGCTTCAATTATTTTAAAAAATATTGAGCAACCATCGTTTTTGATTCACTTTGTGGGAAGCAATTTAAATTGTGAGCTTTCGGAGAAGCAGCAGTTATTGGAGATGAGTGATATGAGGGAGCGTGCTGAGAAATTATTGGGACTCCTTCAAAAAGAATTGCAATTTGTAGAGTTAAAAAATAAGGTTACATCTAAAACCAAGACAGAATTAGATAAACAACAAAGAGATTATTTCCTTCAGCAGCAACTGAAAAGTATCAAAGAAGAGTTGGGAGGTGATTCCAATGATCGAGAAATTCAGGACATGAAGAAAAAAGCTGAACAGAAAAAATGGTCAGCTGCAGCCAAAGAGCTTTTTCAAAAAGAGATTGAGAAATTGGAAAGGATGCATTCCAGTACGCCGGATTATTCAACTGTTTATAATCATGTGGACTTGATGCTGGATTTGCCTTGGGAAGAATATACAACAGATAATTATGATTTGAAAAAAGCCAAAAAGGTACTGGACAAAGACCATTTTGGAATGCATAAAATAAAAGAAAGAATTCTTGAATATTTGGCTGTCCTGAAACTGAAAGGAGACATGAAAAGTCCCATTTTGTGTTTTGTTGGACCTCCTGGTATTGGTAAGACATCCCTTGGCAAAAGCATCGCCAGTGCATTGGGTAGAAAATATGTGAGGTTTAGTTTAGGTGGACTTCACGATGAAAGTGAAATCAGAGGGCACCGTAAAACCTATATCGGTGCTATGCCTGGTAGAATTTTGCAATCACTTCGAAAAGTAAAATCATCCAATCCTGTAATTATATTGGATGAAATAGACAAGGTTGGAAAAGATTTCAGGGGAGATCCTTCATCGGCTTTACTTGAAGTTTTGGATCCAGAGCAGAACCATACTTTTTACGATAATTATCTTGAGTTGGAATACGATTTGAGTAAGGTGTTATTTATTGCTACAGCCAACGACTTGCAAAGTATTCAACCGGCCTTAAGGGATCGATTGGAGATTATCGATTTAACAGGGTACGCTGTAGAAGAAAAGGAAAGAATAGCGCAAACCCATTTGCTGCCCAAGCAGAAAGAACTTCATGGCTTGCAAGAGCATGATTTGAAGGTTAGTCCTGTGGTCATGACTTTCCTTATTGAAAACTATACCCGAGAAAGCGGTGTTCGTGAATTGGATCGTCAGTTGGCGAGCATCATGCGAAGTTTAGCAAAAGACTACGCCATTCACGGAAAACTCAAAGGGGTGCTTACACAGCAAGATGTTACAAGAATTTTAGGAAAACCGAAATACAGCAATGAATTGTACAAGACTGCAAGTATGCCTGGAGTGGCTGTAGGTTTGGCCTGGACTTATGTGGGAGGAGATATCTTGTTTATTGAAGTGAGTGTGAGCGATGGTAAGGGTGAGTTGCAGTTGACGGGTAATTTGGGACAAGTAATGAAGGAAAGTGCAAGTACTGCAATTACCTACCTGAAATCAAATACAAAAAAGAATGGTATTGACGCAGAGCTTTTCAGCAAGAAGAATATTCACATACACGTGCCTGAAGGAGCGGTTCCCAAGGATGGTCCCAGTGCAGGTATTACAATGATGACTGCCCTCGCATCGGCGTTCACAGGTAGAAAAGTAAAGTCTTACCTGGCAATGACTGGTGAAATTACATTGAGGGGTCAGGTTTTGCCAGTGGGAGGGATAAAGGAAAAGGTGTTGGCTGCTAAGCGGGCTGGACTCAAAGAAATTGTAATGTGTTACCAAAATGAAAAAGACGTATTGGAAATCAACCCTGAATTTATAAAAGGAATGAAATTTCATTATGTAAAAACCATGCAGCAGGTACTTGAAATTGCTCTGGTATAACATTTTTTCTTCCTTATTGAACCAAAAAGAGGAAAGCTTGTTTTATTCTAAGAAGAGAATAGTTTTCTCTTATGTTGGTTGTTTTAAGGGTTAAGGAATTTCCCCCATTTTTATGGGGGATTTTCATTTCTAGGCAAGCTTGTTTACTTTTGAATATGTCTTTGAAGACGTTTTTAGTTGTCAGTCTACTATTATTTTCAATTGCCGGGCATTCGCAAACCTTGGGAGGCAGCTCAGTTTATAATTTTTTAAAATTACCCATGGGAGGGCAGTTGGCTGCACTTGGTGGTAAAAATGTTTCGCATTGGTCATCTGACTTAAGTCTGGTTACTGAGAATCCAGCTTTGCTAAAGAAGCAACATCATGGTTATATTTCTACCACATTCAATAATGTAGCTCCTTCCGTAACAGCTCTGCAGGGATTAGGTGCTTTTCATCATGAAAAAACCAATACCAGTTTTTCAGCTGGAATTGTTCATTTGCTTTATGGAGAAGAAATGCAGACTGATGCTTCTGGAAATATATTAGGTAGCTTCAGGGCCTATGATCAAATCTTATCAGCCTCTTTTGCCAAAGCTTACGGAAACAGGTGGCGCTATGGGGCATCGCTAAAATACATGCATTCAAGTTATGGTATATTTAAAAGTGCAGGTTTAGCAGCAGATGTTGGTTTATCTTATTTTGATGAGAACCGAAAACTACAGATCGGATTTGCAGCAAGAAATATGGGTGTTCAACTAAAGACCTATGGGGGAGTAGCAGAAGATCTTCCTTTTGATCTTGTTATAGGAGTGAGTAAACAATTAGAGAAAGCCCCTTTGCGTTTTTCGGTTACAGCACAAAGGTTACATCAGTTTGATTTACTCTACAATGATACTTTGTTTGATAATGAGAATTTCGGTGCCACTGAAAGAGCTGGATTTGTTAAAAAGTTATTCAGTCATTTTGTTTTTGGTACAGAACTGCTATTAGGGGATAAGCTTGTTATTTTAGCGGGATACAATGTGCTGCGCAGAAATGAATTGAGTATAAAGAATATTGCAAGCGGATTAACTGGATTCAGTTATGGTTTGCAATTGAAATTAAGCAGGCTTAATCTGTACTTTTCCAGATCACATCTTCAAAGTTCTCTTGCGCAAAATCAAATCACATTTTCCGTCCGCTTGACAGCTGATCAGAAATAACTCAGGTTTGTTTTTGGTGAAATGGATAGTAGCGTCTCATACATAAGTTTGATGGTATTTTCCACATCGTCTTTGTGTAACATTTCAACGGTAGTATGCATGTATCTGAGTGGTATTGAAATCAAAACAGATGGGCATCCATCATTAGCATAGGCAAATGAATCTGTATCGGTGCCTGTACTTCTGCTAACAGTTCTCATTTGCACGGGAATTTTTTTCTTGTTGGCTACATCTTCAACTAAATTCAACAATTTATTATGTACTGCTGGTCCATAAGCCAGTGAAGGACCTTTGCCGCAAGCAATATCTCCTTCAATGATTTTATTGACCATTGGAGTAGTAGTATCATGTGTTACATCAGTAATTATAGCTACATCAGGTTTTATTCTTCTGGCAATCATTTCAGCTCCTCTGAGTCCAATTTCTTCTTGAACAGCATTTACCACATAAAGTCCAAAAGGTAGTTTTTTCTTATTGGCTTTCAAAAGTCTGGCGACTTCTGCAATCATGAAGCCACCAATCCTGTTGTCAAATGCACGACCAATCAAATAATCATAAGCCAGTTCATCGTATCCTTCTTCATAAGTGGCAACTGCGCCGATATGTATACCCAGCGATTCAACTTGTTTTCTGTTTTTTGCTCCACAGTCGAGAAATAAGTTATCTACTGCTGGTTGAGGATCTTTTCGATCTCCACCACCAATCCTGGTATGGATAGCGGGCCAGCCAAAAACTGCTTTTACTGGTCCTTTTTTTCCATGAATAAAAACCCTTTTTCCTGGAGCAATCTGGTGGTCTACACCACCATTTCTTTTTAGATAAATGAGACCAGTTTCGGAGATATAATTTACAAACCAGCTGATTTCATCAGCATGAGCTTCAATTACTACTTTGAACTTTTCCTGTGGGTTGATGATTCCAACGGCTGTACCATATGGATCTGTCATGATTTCATCAACAAAAGGTTTGATGTAATTCAGCCACACTTTTTGTCCCCCTGATTCAAAACCAGTAGGAGAAGGAGTATTGATGTAGTTTTTGAGGAAACTGTATGAATCGTTTGCAAGCATTTGCTTTGCGCTGGTCTTCACCGCTCTTGCCATTGTTTTGAAATTTATTGCTTTATAATCTGTAGATAATGATTGGAGATGTTTTTACAGTGTCACTGATGTTTCCTGCTTCATCTTTGATCCAGAAGCTGAAAACAGCAGTATCATTTCTTGCACATCTGGGTTGTAGCTCTATAGCATATGAAAAAGTTACCAATACTTCACCATCGAAGTTTTTTACTCTTGGCGTTTCTGGTGGAATTCTGTAAAGTGTAGAATCAGAAAAATTACTCAATGCACATTTGGTTGTTGATTTCATGATCCAAAGCGTATCACTGAAATCACCTTCTTTATCAGTAAGTCTCATTGTGACTTGAAAATCACTACCAACTGGTACCTGTGTTCCGCTTACACTTTTAATTTTTAACTGTGGTTTAGACTGAAAGGTTTCCTTTCCGCAAGCGGTTAATAATACAAAAAGTATGAAACTGAAATAATACTTTGTCATGTACCTTTGTTGTCTATTCAAATTTAATGGTTAATCATTGAATAACCTATTCAGTCCATATCATTTTAAAGAAGATTTAACCCTTGAGAGGGGCAGATCCTTTGTTGAAAAAGCACTGGAGATTTTCAGGGTCCAATCGATCCATAACCCTGTTTATGCTAGTTATTTGAAATATCTTTCAATTACCCCCGCAAAAGTCTCGGGTTTACATCAAATTCCATATTTACCGATTTCTTTTTTTAAGTCCCATGTAATCAAAACAGGTGATTTTGAACCAGAGGTTTTTTTTGAAAGTAGCGGTACAACTGGCGTTCAGCATAGTCGACATGGTATATTAAGTAAATCAGCTTACCTCTTGAATGCAGAAAATAATTTCAAAGAGTTTTATGGGGACCCTCATGACTATTGTTTTCTCGCTTTGCTACCTTCTTATTTAGAAAAGGGTAATTCTTCTTTGGTTGCCATGGCTGATGATTTGATCAAAAAAAGTAAACATCCCCAATCCGGCTTTTTTCTTCACAACCTCGACCAGTTGCACAATGTTTTAATGGAATTAGAAAACGCCAAACAACCTACTATTTTACTGGGTGTAACCTATGCTTTACTCGACTTTGCTGAGCAGTTTCCGATGAAACTTAAACATACAACTGTTATGGAAACTGGAGGGATGAAGGGGAGAAGGGAGGAAATCACGAGG
>CAZVYI010000023.1:0-22719 GCA_964631755.1 uncultured Sphingobacterium sp.
CAGTACCATAGCTTTCACCAATTAAGTATTTTGGAGAAGCCCAACGGTTCATTCTCGAAACAAAAGTGTTGATCCACTCAGCCAAGTATTTGATATCGGCAGTCACCCCAAAAAATCTGCTTGTAGGAATGTCTTTGCTCACCGCTCTTGAGAAACCAGTATTTACAGGATCTACATAAACGATATCTGCTACATCCAATACAGAATGTGGATTGTCTTTTAGTCCGTAAGGTTGCAAAGGATAACCTTCATCATCTATGTTTACTATGCGTGGACCGGTATAACCCAACTCCATCCAAAGTGAAGAAGTACCTGGACCACCATTAAATGAAATCAACAAAGGACGAGCTGCACGGTCTTTTACATCATTACGTTCGTAATAAGTAAAAAATACACCTGCTTGCACTTTGCCTTCCGCATCCCAAACAGGCATCATTCCAGTTACAGTCTTATAAGGAACTTTTGTTCCTTTGATCGTTATCTCGTGATCTGCACTTGTGTAATAATCTGGATTAAATGGAATATTGTTGTTTGATGCTTTTTGTTCAACTGCTGATTGACTTGGCGCTGATGCAGGAGCAGTAGCTGCCGTAGACTGACGTTGTTGAGCAAAGAGTCCCGCACTAAAGAGCATAGCAATTGCAAGGAGATTTTTTTTCATTTGATCGTTTTATGACTTCTAAAATAAATAAAGTTTTCTAAACGCTCTAACCCACAATTTAGCAGAATAGGGTATTAAAATTTCATCTTCTTGAAATAGTCAAGACCAAGCGACTTTGCCTTTGCAATATTCTGGTTTGGGATATCATCCACATTGATGTGCTTGTCAATTGCAATTTCAAGTAGATCCTCTCTAAGCAGGTGCAGCATGGGATAAGGTGAACGATTGGTATAGTTGGCTGGATCATTCTCATTGGATCCTGCGAAAATATATTCTGGATGGAAACTAGCCACTTGATAGACACCTTCAAAACCTTGTGCTTTCAATAATTTCTCTGCCAAATCAGTCAGATCTAAATAATCATCAAAGTCAGAAAACCCTTTCGAAAAGATCAACAATGCTGTTTCCATTTCAGGATTATCTTCCAAAAAACGACAGGTAAGCATAAATGACTCCAATGCAGTAGCTACATCTGAACTATCATCCACTTTGTATACAATTAATTCATCCTTGAAAGGCTTGGGGGCAAAGGGACAAAAATTGAGACCTATGACAATATCTCTTATCCAGTTTTTCGTTCTTTCAATTACTATAGCGTCTATGGATTCCATTTACAAAATAATGGATTTAAGGTAGCCAAAAAAAGGCGAACTTTAATTCTATGAAAAAGATTTTACTTCTCCTTGTATTCTCAAATCTTGGCATTGCCTTTGCGCAGAAAAAAACTGCTGTTAACAAACCATATTTTCCAACAGCACTTCAGTGGGATAAAAAATCAGCTTTCGAAGCAGGTATAGATAGCTTACTTCTACAAGAAGCGATTCAGTTTGCTATTGCTAATGAAACCAAAGTGCCTAAAGATCAGGAGATGGCACAGATTGTCAACTTTTATAAAGAACCTTTCAGCGATGCAGTTGGGCCATTTGCAACGAGGAAATCAAGTTCCGGTTTGGTCATCCACAAAGGTTATATCATTGGTAGTTGGGGAGATGTAGATTTTGCAGAGCAAACGAATAGTGTCACTAAAAGTTTTTTATCTATTGTAGTGGGGTTGGCAGTCGACCAAAAACTCATTCGCTCCATAGACGACAAAGTTGGAGATTATATACAATTGATTGAACCTTACGATCCTGAAACTTATCGCAAACCAGAAGACCTTGGTAAACCTCATTTCCTTAGACCATTTGCAAGTGAACACAATAAAAAAATTACCTGGAACCACATGCTCAGACAGACAAGTGATTGGGAAGGAACACTCTGGGGCAAACCCGATTGGGCAGATCGTCCATCAGACAAACCTCAGGAATGGTTGAACAGAAAAAGAAATGAACCAGGTGCTGTTTACAAATACAATGATACCAGAGTGAATGCATTAGCACTCGCCACTACAGCAGTCTGGCATAAATCTCTACCAGATGTTTTGAGAACAAAAATCATGGAACCCATTGGCGCTACCAACAGCTGGCATTGGACAGGCTACCGCAATTCCTGGATAGTAATGGATGGACAACTCATTCAATCTGTAAGTGGAGGGGGACATTTTGGAGGGGGCTTATTTATCAATGCAATGGACATGGCACGTTTTGGTTTACTGACATTGAGAAATGGCAATTGGGATGGAAAACAGTTAGTTGACAGCAACTGGATTAAA
Organism: uncultured Sphingobacterium sp.; assembly: GCA_964631755.1. Classification (GTDB taxonomy): domain Bacteria; phylum Bacteroidota; class Bacteroidia; order Chitinophagales; family Chitinophagaceae; genus Pollutibacter. The sequence goes on from CAZVYI010000023.1 coordinate 2,313, forward strand.
TTATCCAGAACACCAACCACTGCGAATACCGGCTATGGCTTCATGAATTTTTTCCTTAACACAGATAAAAGATTTCTTCCTTCAGCACCAGAGACTGCTTATGCGCATATTGGCAATGGCACCAACATGATATACGTAGATGAAGTCAACGATTTAGTAATTGTTGCCCGATGGATTGAGAACAGTAAACTAGATGAATTGGTAAAACATTTTTTAGCAGCCCTAAAAAAATAAAATATGAAAAAGCAATTGCTGTTGTTTTTATGTCTTGGCCCATTGATGTGCTTAGGACAAACCTACGCTGAGAAGCTAGGCTATCCCAAAGATGCAAAAGTGATTATCCTGCATGTTGATGATGCTGGCATGTCGTTCGACTCCAATGAAGGAGTAGTAAAGGCCATGAATGAAGGCGTAGCGAATTCAACAAGCATCATGATGCCATGTAGCTGGGTGCCTGGTATGCTAGCCTATTTAAAAACAAATCCAAATACAGATGCAGGCTTACACCTGACCTTAACTTCAGAGTGGAAAAGTTATAGATGGGGACCCTTAGCAGGTAAAACTGCAGTACCGGGGTTGGTCGACAAAGAAGGAGCCCTTTGGAAAAGCGTACCAGAAGTAGTAATGCATGCCAGTCCAGACGAGGTTTACAAAGAAATTAAAAGTCAGCTTGACCGTTCCAGAACTGCCGGATGGGAACCCACCCATTTTGATTCTCACATGGGCACACTATTTGCAACAGAAGGATTCTTGCGCAAATATTTACAATTGGGTATTGAAGAAAAAATTCCTGTCATGTTCCCAGGCGGACACAACACCATGATCATGAAAACAGCAAGTGCATCATTGTTGAAAAAAGAACAAACCGATGCCATCGGACAGATGCTTTGGAATGCTGGCCTTCCAGTATTGGATGATTTACACAATGTGAGCTATGATTTTTCTTACCCAACACAAAAAGTAGACGATAAAAAATTACAAGAGATAGCTACCGACTATTACTTGAATTCTTTCAAGCAACTGCAACCTGGCGTAACCATGGTCATCATGCATTGTACCGCTCCTACAGAAGTGTTTTCTAAAATTTCAGATTCTGGCATCACCAGAAAAGCAGATCTATTGGCCATGCAATCTCCAGCATTAAAAAAATATATAAAAGACAATAATATTATCTTAACCACCTGGAGAGAACTCATGCAAAGAAGAAAAGCAGTACAACAATAATTTACTTTTTCTTCTTATAGATACAATCTTCTGGTTTCGATTTGATGTAATAAGATTTATAGTTATTTGCCTTTGGATCCATGCATCCCTCGAGGTTAAGTATCTCAATATTTTTAAACTCAACAGGATGGCTTTCGCTTTGTAAAGAGATTGTGCCGCCTTTCAACAACTGTCCATCTATACCCCACTTGACTTCCTGTGCATCAACGTTACCACCCCCAATTTGAGGCTTCTGATAAGATATCACTTCCATTCCATTGGCAAAATGTTTGATTACAGAATCACCTAAGACCAATACTTCGGCTTTTACCCATTGGTCTCCATGATAGGTTTCAGATTTAGAATTGATACAATGCGGAGTGAACAATTTACCATTCATTTCTACATTGGTACCTGGAGTGCAAAGGTTACAAGTTGTTCTTTTATTTTTTCCATCACCTCCTAGCAATTGTACTTCAATGCTGACAGGAAAATCCTGATCCTTGCCCATGGACTCTGGTGTTTGTCCGTGTACCATAATACCGCTGTTTCTGGTTGCCCATCCTGGTCCTTCTTTAGCTTGTTCTCCCACAAAACGATATTCCAAACGAATACGGTAATAATTGAATGGTTTGTAATAAAAAAGGTGGCCAAATCTTTCATTGAATTTATCATACCCATCGTAACGGACAACTATCTTACCATCTTCCACACGAAATGTATTGGCAAAATTATCACCAGCAGCATGATTTCTGATTTTAGGCTTCCATTTACTCAGATCCTTTCCATTGAACATCGACTCCCATACTTCTTCATTGGCTTCTTGGGCAAAAGATGAAAATGACAGAAAAACGACTAAAAAGGAAAATAACTTATGGCGCATATCAATTGATTTAATTTGAATAAATGTACCATTGAATTTATTGAGAAATTTTAAAATATCTTCATTTATTATTTCTTCAAATAGTAGCAAGCATTAAAATGAAAAAACTAACTAGCATAATCGTATTCCTTTTCGCAGGATTAATTTTATTTGGCCAAGAAACAGATAAAAAAGATACCACATTTAAAAATACCATTCGATTGAATGTTTCTAACCCATTTATTTTTGGGAAAAGAGCTTTGATAATGGGCTACGAAAGACAACTATCAGGTAATAAGAGTTTCAGTTTCAATATTGGTTCGATGTCATTCCCTAAACTCAAAGCTATCGAAGCCAATTCTGCTGATAGTGTTATACTACTGCAAAACAAAACAGATAGGGGATTTCACGTGTCAGGTGATTTCAGATTTTATTTAACAAAAGAAAACAAGTTCAGCAAACCACATGGATTGTATATTGGTCCGTATATATCCTTTAATCACATGAATAAATTAAATACATGGAGTTATAGAACCTCGGTATTTAGTGGAGACGTAACTACTGACCTGGATTTGAACTTACTAACAATAGGGGGTCAGATGGGCTATCAATTTCTCTTTGGAAAACATTGGGCAGTCGATATGGTTATGTTCGGGCCCGGACTAGGATTCTATAATTTCAATGTGAAGGTAAACACAACACTTGCCAAAGAACAGCAATCTTTTTTATTCAGAACTCTAAGTGATTTTGTAGGCCAATATATACCTGCTTACGCTAAATTGAATAACGAAGGGCAAATAGAAGCAAGCGGTAACTCAAGGAGTGTTGGCTGGGGTTACAGGTATGTGATTCATCTGGGTTACAGATTTTGATTCAACTAAAATGAAAAAATATTTCCTCTGCCTGTTATTGATTTCTGTTTTTCAGTATGTAAGTATTGGACAAACATCTCGCTTTGATTCCATTGCGAAAAAACAAATCATTACAAAGGAAGAATTGATCAGGGTTAGCGCGAATATTTATCTGATCAAACCAAGCGGAAATACAGGAAACACTGGAGTTTTCAACGGGAAAAACAAATTGATTTTAATCGATAATCAATGGAGCGTTCTTGTCCCCAAAATAAAACAACAACTAAAAAAAATAACCCCAAGAAAACCATCCTTAATTATCAATACCCATTTTCATTATGAACACACTAATGGTAATCTCGCTTTTGGTGCTGAACTTATCCCTATTGTTGCACATGAGAACACCAGGTGGAGAATGGAAAAAGACAGGATCTTATCCCCTTCAGAATCGCTAACACAAAAAGCTTACCCCTCAAATGCGCTACCCACAATCACGTTTGTTGAAAGAATGCAGTTGCATGATGATCAGGAATCCATTGAACTAACCCATTTAAAAAATGCTCATACTGATGGAGACCTGTTAATACAATTTAAAAAAGCGAATATATTTTTTACAGGAGATATCTTTGTTACAACTGGATTACCTTATATAGACCAAAACAATGGTGGTGATATATATGGCATGATCATTGCCATGAACTACCTGATCAATGTTGCTAATGAGGATTCAAAAATTGTACCCGGACATGGTGATGTAAGTGGAATGAAAGAAGCGAGAGCTTACAGAGATCTTCTCGTTTCAATTAGAAATAAAACCATTCAATTGGCCCGTGAAAAGAAATCCGAAGAGGAAATCATCTTAATCATGGATAACTTTATAAAAGAAGAAAAAAGAATAGTAAGTAACAGGGACTTCATTCTCCATGTACTGAAGATGGTCCAGAAACATGAAAGATTATAACTAGATAAAATGGCTGAATATACAATAGGACTGGATTTGGGTGGCACAAGAATAAAGGCAGTCGCCATCAATGACAAGGGTGAAATACTTCATCAATCCTACCAGCCTACAGAAGATGGTAACGACCAAATCTGGAAAAAATCGATTGCTATTAGCGTAAATACAGTTATTGAAGCATTAGGGGGAAATCCATTGGTTGGAATTTCAGCCCCAGGCCTTCCTGACGCCTCAAATCAATGCATAGCTTTCATGCCTGGCAGACTGGAAGGTCTTGAAAATTTCAACTGGACCAACCACTTACAGAGGAATACCTATGTACTCAATGATGGCGTTGCTGCCTTAATGGCTGAAGCAAAATTTGGTGCTTGTAAAAATGCAGCACACGCAGTATTGTTAACATTGGGCACCGGTGTTGGTGGTGCCATCTTAATTGATGGCAAAGCCTACCAGGGAGCATTTAATAAAGCTGGTCATATGGGACATATGGTCATAGATGACAATGGTGAACCCGATGTAACTGGCATGCCTGGAAGCCTTGAAGAATGCATCGGTAACTGTACCATTGAAAAAAGAAGTGGAGGAAGATTTACTTCAACACATGCTTTGTTAGAAGCTTACAGAAAAAATGATAGTCATGCAGCAGATGTTTGGTTAAAATCAATAAGGCAACTGGCATTGGGAATTGCATCCATCAGCAATATACTTTCACCACAATATATTATTTTAGGCGGTGGTATAACTGAAGCAGGAGACGACTTGTTTCTGCCATTGGAAAAATTCCTTGCACTTTATGAGTGGCGACCAGGTGAAGCAAGATCTGTCATTAAAAAAGCTGAATTTGGTGATATGGCAGGAGCCATAGGGGCTGCTTGTTTTGCCATTGAAAAAAATAAATCATGATAAACGAACACATATCATCATTACTGAAAAGATACCAATCAGGATATAGTCTGGAGCAGCCATTCTACACTTCAAATGAAGTGCTCACAGCTGAATGGGAATCAATATGGAAGAAACATTGGATTTATGCAGGAAATACTGCTCAGCTAAAAAAGAGCGGTGATTATTTTTTGTATAAAATCAATCATGATGAAATCATCATTATTAAAGGAAACAATGATGAAATCCATGCTCACTACAATACTTGCACCCACAGGGGATCAGCAATTTGTCTTGAAGAAAAAGGCCATGCAGCAAAGCTCATTTGCCCCTATCACCAATGGGTATTTGATAAAGATGGAAGATTGCTGAATGCAAGAATGATGCCTGATGATTTTTGCAAAGAACAATATAACCTTAGAAAAGTAGCTGTAGAGGTAGTAGAGGGACTTATATTCGTTTCACTCGCAAAGGAACCAGTTGATTTTTCTTCCATTAGAACAAGCTTAGCTCCTTTTGTGAAGACTTACAATATTAAAGAGGCAAAAATAGCTTGTCAGAAAAAATATACCCTTCGCGCCAACTGGAAACTGGTTGCTGAAAATTTCAGAGAATGTTATCATTGTGGTGGAGCACATCCTGAATATTGCAGTGCAGTTATTGGTGCAAGCTTAAGAGAGGATACCACAGAACTGGTTGCTGAAAAAAATATACACTGGAAAGAAAAAGGGTTAGCAACAGATTTGATTGAAGTCACCCCAGGAACGACAAGCTATGCAGTACGATACCCATTAAGACCCGGTATTGAAAGCTATAGTACTGACGGGAAAAAGGTTTCTATTCCTATGGGGCATCACAAAGATCATGATGCTGGTGTTGTAGGACTGGTGAATTATCCTAATTTCTGGATGGATGCAGTAAGTGATTACATATGGACAATGAGAATTACACCAATTGATCCATCTACAACAGATGTTGAATTTTGCTGGCTGGTGGATGGTAAAGCAGAGGAGGGAAAAGATTACGATTTAAAACACCTAACAGATTTCTGGGAGATTACAGGTGAACAGGATGGTCAGCTTTGTGAAAATAATTTTAAAGGAATCGAATCATCTGCTTATCGTCCAGGACCTTATGCAGATGTTGAAGACCAGGTGGTCAACTTTGTGGATTGGTGCGTAACGCAGTTACAATCAAAATAACTGCTAAAAGTACAACGCCTGCATTTACTAAAAATAATACCGGTAGACTAAGCCCTATTTCAGTTAAATATCCTACCCAATAATTTCCCAATACCGCACCTGCGCCATAATAGGCTGCATACAGCAATGATTGTCCCGTAGCCAACAATTCCTTTTGTACCAGCTTATAAACCAGCTCAACACAAATAACCCAAAAAAGCGACCAAGATATGCCATGCAAAATTTCAATGGGTAATGCCAGCGATGGTGTATTCACCACACTATACAATACCAAACGAACAGCTGTCGCCAACACAGTTATGATCAAGGCAGTCCGCAATCCCAACCTTGCAATAATCCTTGCTGAAAAATAAAAAAAAGGAATTTCAAATAACCCCTGCAAAGAGAGACCATAACCAACCAATGTTGCAGATGCGCCATTTGCTTTCATATACAATGAGTAAAAATTCCAAATAGAAGTACCGGCAATAGATACCAATAAAACGACTGTTAGCAATACCATGAGTTGTTTATTCAGCATCAAACGACCTGCTCCTTTTAAGCTCAAGGTTTCTACCGCTGACTTTTGTTCAGTTTTATTTTTCATCAACAATGCAAATGCAAAAAACATTGCCATGCTAATAGATGAAACGAGAAAAATAAATCTGATATCAAACTGATCAATAACCTGACCAATAAGCAACCCAGTAAGTGACCAACCCAATGCTCCTGCTACTCTTAAAGATCCATAGGAAAACTGCTTATCACTTTCTACTAATTTCAGCGATAAACTATCAAGCAAAGGTTGAATCGTATTGTAAAATACCGACATTAAAAATGTGCTTAGTAAAATCCAATAAAACCCATCATTCATCAGATAAAACAAATAACTGATTGAGGCAAGCGAAGATGCAATCAATAAACTTCGCTTATACCCAAAACGATCTGCTAAAAATCCGTAAAGAGGCTGAACAGCAAACATCATAATTGGTGTAGTGCTCAATATAAGACTGGTTTGTACTGGTGTTAGTCCCTTGTTTTGGCAGAAATCCGCCAATACCGGCAACCAGGAAGCTGTGCAGCAAAAAACAAGAAAGTACAGAATTCGAATGAGTAGCGACTGTTGAATTCTCATTTGAAGATTTTATCGCGTTAGTAGAGATGCTGCTGCTTCATCAACCAGTATATAACCATTCTTGTGCAATTGCATCACAGACGCAGGAAATGCTGTACCTACTTCTCCTTCAACTGCTTTTTGTATAACTTCTGCTTTTGCTGTTCCGTTGGCAATGAGATATACTTTTTGGGTAGATAACAAATGATGAAATCCAAGTGTGATTCCATACTCCAACTTCATTGGTTGTGAAAAATATTTTTGTCCAACAGAAGAAGTTATTTCATCTAACGGAACCACATGAGACTTTGCATCAAAATTTGAACCAGGCTCGTTAAATCCAATATGCCCATTCATACCAATACCAACTACCATCAAGTCTATACCCCCTTGTGATTCAATGTATGTATCCATCTTACTGCACTCTTCCTTCAGATTGGAAGACATACCATTAAAAAGATGGTACTGTGTATCTTGAATTCCCAAGGGCTCAAATAACCAGTTTTTAAAATCATTATGGCAACTCCCACTCAAATTTGAAGGAACGCCTACCCATTCATCAAGACCAATAAAATGAAAAGCAGAAAGATCAATCTTGCGTTGTTTTACTTTTTGCACAAAACAAGCTGCTGTATTTCTGGGTGAATTGCCAGATGCAAAGCAGATAAGCGCATTCGGTTTGCTCAAGATCAATTCAATCATTTGCTCTGCCAGATAATCTGACAAAGCATCATTATCTATAAATATTTTAGTTACCATCCTCTGAAAATACGAAATACCCAATTTATTGGTAACTTATGGTCAACGAATATTTTTGCCATGAAACAGTTTAGCATACCATTTTTATTAGCATTCATTTTTACTTCCCTCTGTACATTTTCATCTTTTGCACAGCAGAATCAGCAAAAATCAAGAATCATAGTCATTGGTGCACACCCAGACGATTGTGATAGTGATGCCGGAGGAACCGCTGCACTGTTGGCAAGCATGGGGCACGCCGTAAAATTCGTTGCTGTTACCAATGGAGATGCCGGACACCATAAAATACAAGGAAAGGCACTTGCAGAAAGGCGTTACGCAGAAACCCAGGAAGTAGCAAGAAGACTAGGTGTTTCTTATGACGTATTGGACAATCATGATGGGATGCTCATGCCTTCCCTGGAAGTGCGTTTACAAATCATCAAGAAAATAAGAGAATGGAATGCAGATGTTGTAATTGCACCACGCCCTAACGACTACCATCCTGATCACAGATACACAGGCGTATTGGTACAGGACGCAGCCTATATGGTAGCAGTACCCAACATCGCCTATGATGTTCCTGCACTCAGAAAAAATCCTGTTTTTCTTTACACAAGAGATCGTTTTCAAAGACCAAATCCATTTAGGCCTGATATTGCAATAGACATTACGACTGTATTTGAAAAAAAGATGTCTGGATTAGACGCACACGTATCTCAATTCTACGAATGGATGCCCTGGATTGGCCATTATGAGGAGGAAGTGCCACAAGGTAAAGAAGATAGATTCAAATGGCTGATGAAACAATATGATGAAGAAATGGCTCCAGAAATTCGCGCTTCGCTCAGCAAATGGTATGGAGAAGGAAAAGCTACAAAAGCCAAATATGCAGAAGCTTTTGAAATATGTGAATACGGAGCTCAACCTTCAGAAGCTGATATCAGAAAACTATTCCCAATGCTTGTAAAACAACAATAACAACTGTGAAGATGAAAAATGCTTTTGGTCTAATCAAACTTATTTTCATAGCTCTTATTTTCTTTGTAGTACCTGATATTAATGCACAAAGTGCAGATAGTACAACTTGGGTAGTGAAAAAGACGAAAGATTTCGTATTGAATGGTAACGGCAACGCAGTGGAATGGAATGCAACTGATTATCTGGAACTTCCAAAAAGAAGAAATGGAGCTATGGATTATAAAACGAAAATGAAAATTCTTTATTCAGAAACAGGAATTTATTGTCTTTACCAATGTGAGGACAAAATAATTACATCAACCATCAAAGCTGATTTTGAAGATATTTATAACGAAGATGTAGTTGAGGCTTTTTTCTGGCCTGAAGAAAGTTCAATCATTTATTTTGAATATGAGCTATCGCCTTACAATTACGAGCTACCCATTCTTGTGCCCAACTACAACGGAAAATTTCTTGGCTGGAGACCATGGCACTATGAAGGAGATAAAAAAACAAGACACGCTGCTACAATTAACAAAGAAGGTGAAAAAGTAGTTTCATGGACAGCCGAATTTTTTATTCCTTATAAATTGATGGAACCGCTACAAAATATGCCCCCTAAAAAAGGAATGAAATGGAGAGCCAATTTTTACAGAATTGACTATGACAAAGGCTCTACATATTGGTCGTGGCGACCAACCAGAAAGAACTTTCATGATTATGAAAGTTTTGGTACCATTGTATTCAATTAATTTACTCCCCTGGGTGGTAAACTCTTTTCGCATTTTTTAGCACTTCTGCTTTATCGAGTGTCATTGGCTTTGTCTTCTGTTTCAAGAAAAGTTCAACCTGATCATCAAAATGCGGTTTGTCTGGTTTTGAAGACGCGCCATAAGTATTCGATGTCTCAATGATTGGTAAGCCCTCTTTAGGAAATCTAACAAAAGCAATATAAGCGTCTCCTCCTGTAATTTTTCTTTTGCCATCTTTATAAGGAACACCCCATTCAGGCGCGAGCAGGTCGGGGAAACCGGGACCAGGAAATTCCTGATTACCTCTTACCAATTTTTGTATGTCGCCCAGCTTAAGGTCCATTTTCCCGAAATGCTTTACCATATAGTCTTTTACTGATGCAATTACTTGTTCGGAATATGCCCTGGAAAGCATTTGAGGATCTTTCCCTCGCATTGCTGAGGCAACATTCTCATAAATCAGCAAGAAGACTGCTGCACCTTTACTGTCTGGATTACCAGATTTGTCCCAGGCATTCAAATTATTTAAAATGGTATCATACTGAGGATATTCTTTAGCAGTCATCATTAAAATACTATCTATACCATAAGGATATTGAAGCTGTGCTGGTAATTGGCGATCATATTTTATTTTTTTGAACAGCTCATAATCCAGAGTCCCTTCTTTGGGAAACAATTCTAAAAACCTTACACTCCTGTTGTTGTGATTGGTTTCCCAACCATCTTGATGAGGAAATTGCTGAGGTGATAAATTGTCTTTTTCGCCAGTTGCATAAAATGAAGAGTGATTGGTATTGAACAAGAACCCACTTTGAGGATTCACATATTGAGGTAAATTATTAATTGGACGAAAATTGGTCCACAAGGTTGATGATGTATTTCCTGGTACTGTTTTTTTCCAATCGTATTTGCGTTCACCATTTCTGATTGGCATCAATGCATTATTGATATAGAAAATTGTATCGTTTTTATCGGCATACATGATATTAAACATGGATAAACCCTGTAAGCTAATGGCCTTATAGAATTCAGTATAGTTCTTCGCTTTGTTCATTTTGTACCATTGTTCCAAAGCACGTATTTCCATGTTGGCACCCAAACGAATGGAAAACACACCCTGATCGTTCTTCATTGTTGCTCCATACTTACTCCACAGCAGTTCACGAGTTATAGGAACAGGTACACCCTTGATACGCAATTTGATTTTCTTTTTTTCGAGTTCAATCCATTGTCCATCAAAGAGGTATTGATTGCTATTTTTCGGATTGATTTGCAATTGAAAAACATCAACCCTGTCGCATAGGTTTACCGTATGTGCCCAACCCAGGTGCTCATTAACACCATGCAAGATGGCTGGACCACCAGCCAATAAACCACCGAGGGCATTCCAACCTTCTTCACTATTTACATGTGCCTCATAAAAAGCTTCTGGACCCTCATTCGGCTGATGTGCATTAATGGCCAAATAAGCTTCGCCAGTTGCAGTTTTGGAAGGATGTACTGCAATGGCATTAGAACCCATTTTGTCGTAATCAATAACAGGGTTGATATTATTGGCATAAATAGCACCTAAAATTCTATCAGCACCATTGAACACCGTAAGCGCTAAAACAGATGAAGCAATATAATCCTGTTCGGTAATAGGAAATAAGTCTTTATGCAAAACCTCTTCCGGATGTTTAGCTGCGTAATCATTTAAACCTTGTACATATCCTTTTATTAAGCGCAGAAATTCAGGCGACAAAGTATTCCACCTCTCTTCTGTAATCTCTCTGCACCTGAACAAAGCAAATGCATAGTCGGCCGCAACAGCATTTTTACCAAATGTCCTTCCCATCAAACCTTTTGAAGGAAGTGCAACTCGCTGTAAACTTTTAAAATCATCTTCAGCATGCGCCCATGCTAAACCATAAGAAACTTCTGGGTCAGTTTTTGCAAAAATATGAGGCACGCCATAACTATCTCTGGCAATATTTACTTGTTTAGGATTAATTTGAGCAGATGCATTACATACGATAACAAGAGAAAGCAGAAACAAACGCATGAGGAAATAATTTTATTGAAAAGAATACACATTTAAACAAAAAAACAAGCAGATGGTTTTATGTGTAGAGGACTATAATTGATGATTTCATTCATCAGTCTCTACAATTGTTCCATAATCAATTAGCAACTCTTCGCCAGCTTCAATATCACGTATGGCTTCAAAGAATTCTCCTTCATTAATGGAAATTAAATTCGGCTGTTCAGCATGATTGAGGTAAACGGCAAGATCAAATATCTTAAACCCGTACTCAGGAATGTAATAATGAGTTTCATTGAAGAGACAATGGTTCTCCACTAAAGCTTTTGCATGCGGAGGCAATGCATCAACTTCTTCTTTAGAGACTTCAATCCATTCAGCTTCATGACTGGAAAAGATTTTCTTTTCTCCTTTTTTAATTGCAGTAACTGCAAATACACCAATTCCATGCAAAGGAGAAGGCTTCAGCATGGCAAATGTGTGGTAATGAAGATCTTTTAATAATTTATCCTTTTTCGTCATGAATTACCCTCGGATTTTTAACCTTGATAAACCTTGTGTGTAGCCTTTCACCATAAAGTTATATTGAGGTGCGCCTTTCTGGTTTTCATAAGCTCCACGTTTTGTATAAATGGCAATTCCGCCGCCATTTGTCAATGATACCAATTGAGCAGGAGGCGGATAAACCTTAATCAAGGCAACATCCATTGGGTTTAAGTTTAAGTTGTTGACATCGACAAGAAATTCATTAATAAAAAAATTAACTGGCTCTCCTCTCCAGGTAACTGTTGAAGTAATTCCGTTTGACCTAACGAATAGCCCCCCAACCTTACTTTGTAAAAATGTCAAAATATTATTTGAACGCATCAATTCATTATCATCTAATCCATCAAAAGTTCTTGCATCTGGAAAACTTTTGAAAAGCTTAGAAACAAAGTCCTCTTCAAATTTTTCAGCATTTGATTTCCCCTTTATTACAATCTCATCCAATACAACTGCATCTGGATATGGATCTTCAAAATCAAAAACATAACTACTGGAGTCTTTTACTGTTTGTAAAGCATTCCCCTTATGCTGGATATTCACAAACAAGGTTGAAGAATGAAAAGGAGTAAAAATAGAATCCAATGGAGTTTCCAATGAAATTAAATACGTCCCTCTGCCTTTACCAGGATCAAAAAGAAGTTGTGCTGAATCTCCAAATACTATGGCTGGTATTGTGAACTTACCTTCCTCATCTACATTTACATAGTCGTTGTGAAGAATTGATTCTTGTCCCAATAAAGTATAACGCATCTCTTTCCCCTTCATTTTTGGCAGCTCAAAAATAGCGACCGTATCTTTTTTCTTGGTCTTGTAGTTGTAGGCAGTTTTCAATTTAACATTTCTGATCCTCCCATTGATTTCAATAAATTGTTCCGAGGCCATAAAGTTTAGAGCATAGTTTCCATTGGGCATACTATCTGTAATTACCATAGCTCCTTCAGAAAGACCATTTAAAATAGGATACCGCATCTTCCATCTTTTCCCGCTTTCCAAATGATCTATCCAAACATGTAAACTCGCAGCTGCATACTCCTTACCAATCAGATTACCATTCCAATTGAATTCGAGTGTATCCCCAGGTTTTAGATTTTTTTGGTTGATTGAAACAGGGATAGAGTCAGATGCAGCAACTACATGACCAAAAAATAATAAAGCAATTATAAACAGCAATTTTTTCATTGACTGCGTTTATTTGAGTAACAAAGTTAATGCTTCATTACTAGGCAAATAAGAAAAAGTGACTTTAATCATTTACTGGTTACTAATCAATTGCCCATAGAAAACTGCGTTCAAAAACAGCTTGTTGGTGCTGTACCAAGTCCCCCTGAAATTAGGCTCATCTCCAAATAAAATTACCCTTCCAGCTCCTTCGGAGCCGACGAGTATAGAAGGCCCATTTTTTAATTTGGTTAATGTAGTTGAATGCACATAACCACCAACAACAGGATCTGCAGTGTATTGGGCAACAGTATTATATGGACTCATGCTTTTCTGAAAAAAGGTCAAGCCATTTTTATAGACCGAAAGTTTTCTACGCTGAAACCCATAACCAATAGGATGTGTTGTGTCCAAGTCAACTTTGAAAATTGATCCGCCCAAAGACTTGGCACCTTCAATTTCAACCGCCCTATCATAATCCTGGCGAATGCTGCTGAATGATGAATCAATCAGTAGTTTGTGTTTAGTAAACCCATTTCTGATTGCCCATTCCGCACCTGTCTTGATGGTAATCAAGGTATTTCCATTTTGTACCCAAGCCTTGATACGATCAACAGTATTTTTATCCAGTAAGTTGTACATGCCGGATACCATGACTAAGGTATTGTATCGTGTTAAGTCGAGTCGACCAACATTTAAAATATCGACTTTTGTTATCGGCATACCCAATCTTTGATCCAGCAAATGCCAAACCTCACCAGCTTCTGCAGCTACAATGCCAGTCCCGATAATCATTGCTGCTTCCGGCTTTTTTAATGTTCTCACATAATTACTTCCAAGATCAACGCCAGCAATATGATACCCAGTTTGTACAGCATACACATGAATATTAGCTTCACCAGCAGCTTTCTTAACAGCCTCATACAAGGAAGATGCATCAAGTCTTTGCTGCTGAACACTAATCACCAAGCTTCCATATCCGAATTTTTTCTCCACTCCATTTACAGAAGTCGTGAATGGTCTGGTCGCAGTTTGAACAATCACATTTTGTTTTTGCAAGGCATAAATAAATTGATGTGTATTGTAATCAGCATTATCAATTAAATAAGCATAATTACTTTTTGCAACTTCACCACCAAGCGCCGGAAGCGACCCAGTAATTTTATCCCCCAATTGCATTGTTGTTTTTACTTCACTAAATGGCAAACCATAAGCGTGGATCAAGCTCCAGGTTGAGGCATCGTAAAATGAACTGTCTTTGAAGTTGATTTGATTTTCAAAAATGGTCCGAACCATGATATGATTCTCTTGAGCAGTCGGAACAAAATATTTTTTAGCATTAGGAACCTGGTACACTTCAACCCTGTGCAAATGCAATAGATCAATAAAAGCTTTCGTTCTGTTGTAATCATTATCATCTTCAAAAATGTACCCTTTAACTATTGCTGCATCTGCCTGTTTTTTGGCGACTTCAAAGAATTGCTTTCGCATTTCCAGCAACATGTCTTTTTCTGCAATAGATGCCCTTACTGTTGCCAATGAAGCTGTAAACTGATTGCGAATCGTAAATGCAAAAGTGATAGGTATGGTTGTTGTCTCTTGAACATGTCCGCGACTACTTGCCTGTTCGAATAAGAATCCTGCTCCACCATAAAAATTAATATAACTGCTGCCGTATCCAGGATAAAGTTTGTCAAAAGCTTCCTTGGTAAAATACATCGAGCCGATACCATTTATGGCTTTTGTAAAATACTCAGCATATTTTGGATAGACTTTTTTATAGAGAAAATCAGGAACTACTGGATTGTTGCTTGCCTCTTCACCCGGGTCAAAATAAAAACTGGAGTTGGTTCCCATCTCATGATGATCAGTCTGAACATATGGACGCCACTTGTGAAAGAAATTCACCCTGTTTCTGGTTTCTGGGAAAGTCCCTAAAAACCAGTCTCTGTTCAAATCAAACCAATAGTGATTCGTCCTGCCCCCAGGCCAAATTTCATTGTGCTCTCTATCGTTTGGATCAGCAACTGGAGGAAATGCTTTGTGCATGTTCGCCCAATTGGTATGACGGTCGCGCCCATCTGGATTGATGACAGGATCCATTAAGATGACCATGTCTTTCATCCACTTTTCTGCTTCTTCAGATTCAGATGCAGTTATGTAATAGGCAGTCAGCATAGCCGCTTCGCTAGAAGACGGCTCATTACCATGCACATTATAGGCCAAATGAATAACCAGAGGTAATTTTTGAGTTGCCCCTTGTCTTTGTGCAGCTAGGTGTTGCTGTCTGATTTGCTCCAGATTTTTATGGTTATCAGCAGAGGTAAAGACCCCCACAATTTGTTCCCTGTTTTCAAACGTCCTTCCAATCACCTCAACAGACACGCGGTCTGATAACCTATCCAACTCCTTAAAATATTCAACAATCTTATCATGCCTTGTATGTTGCTCCCCAATTCCATAACCTAAAAACTGTTGAGGGGTAGGAATCGCAGGGTTGAATCTTCCACTATTGGGGTAGAAATAAGATTCCTGAGCTGATGTGCTGAAAACCAAAAGAATAGCGATAATTCCGAAAGCAAGTTTCCTGAACATGTGAAGGGTTTTAATATTTTACCTAAAGTACTGAAAATTAGGGTTAAACGGGACAAATCAAAAGAAGATTTGGAATAATTTTTATCCGCATTTTATGCGGTGAATAAACATTATATTTGCAGCAAAACAAGATAAATGTCCGATTATATTTATAGCCAATACGGATGGCCAACTGTCACCTGGGAACATCAAACAGTCAATGCAATTCTTGCGGATGTGATTAAGGAGCAACAAAAATTAAAGAATAAAATTGAAGCTTTACCAGAGTTTCTCAGAAGAGAGGCTAATGCTTATATGCTGACAGAAGAACTGCTCGGTAGTTTTGAATTAGCAGATGAGGAGCTTGATAAGCAAGCAATCCTGAGTCATTTTGCAGGGAAAGTCGGCGTGGATCTTCAGCAAATGACAGAATGCAGCGAACTATATTCCAATTGGGCAAACCTGCAATGGGATGCTTGTCAGCATGCTATAGCGCCGCTAACAGAGGAAAGATTGAACGAATGGCACCATTCATTGTTTCCGACAGGCAGAAGTGGGGCTTATCGAATTCGTGTTGGGGCATGGAGGAATAATCCATCAGACCGTCCACTTGAAGTGTTCTGGGGTGTACCGCCTCATGAAAAAGTATTATTTGAAGCGCCTCCTTCAGAAGGTTTATCAAAGGACATGTTCAAGTACCTGAGCTGGTTCAATACAAAGTTTCAAGTCGACCCACTGATCAAAGCTGGAATTGCACACTTGGGTTTTGTAACCATTCACCCTTTCGATGATGGCAATGGTAGAGTTGCAAGGTTAATTACATCATTACAATTGGCCAGGGCGACAGAAAGCAGGATTTGTCTTTATAGCTTGAGTGCTCAACTCAAAAAAGAAAAGACCAACTATTACCAAATGCTGGAGCAAACTCAAAAAGGAACACTTGACATTACCGAATGGTTGATCTGGTTTTTGAAGACCATTAAAAAAGCAATTAACTCATCAGAGAAGCCTTTGACTGGGACATTTAAAAAAGCGCGTTTTTGGGAAAAACAAATTGGACTCCCTTTTAACAATAGGCAAATTAAAATGGTGAACAGGTTAATTGAAGGGCTTCCCGTAAAGCTTAACACTTCGGTTTGGGGAGATATGTGCGACTGCTCACAAGACACAGCATTAAGAGACATACAAGATTTACTCAACAAAAAAGTGCTGGTCAATGGCATTGGAGGAGGCAGAAGTACGCATTATATACTAAGAGAAAGCAAGTAGTATTGGCCTATCGATGAACTAATCCCCCATCTTAAAATTAAAAATATAAACATAAGTACTATCTGCTTGTCGTGTTACACTAAATTCACCTTCTATCCCTTTGTATTTTCCTGTTCCACCCATAATAGGGTATACTTGAGGTAAACCAAGCTTTAAGCGTTGGTCTCCATCATAGTAACTTGTAACTCTACTTCCAACAATTTCATTTTCATCCCCAAAATTAAACACACTCGTTCCGATTCGCTCTCTTAAGATTTTAGGGTTGGTTGAGTCTCCATCCATGATATCAACAGTTACTGTCCATCCCATTGCTTCAGCAACTATGTTTCCCAAAGTATCCCTCATAGGTGCTTCAAAAGCAGAGCCATCTCCATGACCATGCGCTGTATCGCCTAAATTAACATGCGTTACCAACGGATTATCTTGAATCAATTTCAGCGTCTCCCATTTTGAAGCTGGTTGATTTTGACAACTTAATAAATAGATTGCAGTTGCAAATACCAAAATTATTTGTTTCATGTAATTGTGTTTAGTTTGTAGTTGTTCGAAAAGAAGTAAGCCATTAAGATTGGACTATTTACTCATTCTCACATCTAAAACATGTTTATATGTACCGTCTTCATTTCTGCTAGTTGTTACTTCACCTTTTACACCTTTATATTTTCCTGTTCCACCAACAACTGCTCTTTTTTGTTCAATTCCTGACTTCATTACATGCTCCCCCTTTTGATAGCTGGTTACACCAACGGCAACAATTTTATTTTCGTCATCAAATTTAAGCACCAACGTTCCGATGCGTTCTGTAATATGGACAAGACTTGATGAATCTCCATCTACGATATCTGCAGTTACCATCCAACCCAATACTTCACCAACTGCAGTTCCTGTAGTGTCTTTCAACACTGCTTCAAAAGCCATTCCATCACCATGTCCATGTGCAGTATCCCCTAAATTTAGATGAGTCAAGAAAGGTTGATCCTGAGTGAATGTTAAGGTCTGCCAAGTTGACTCTGTTTGATTCTGGCAACTAAGCAGAAAAAATGCTGCAGAAAAAATTACAAGAAGTTGTTTCATATTATTTGATTTGACTCAATAGAATGGTGTTATATAAATATATAAACTAATATAGATGATATTTAAAGATAAATAAAAACAAAGATGTCTACCGACTACAATATAATAGCAGGTAACATTTATGGAAAATCTTTACTAGACCTTGCCTTTGGCAAGATTTGATAAAGTGTCAAACAGTGATTTGTATTTCTTGTGAGTAGAAAAAATGAAAATTCACAACTTCTGTATTTTTGATCACGCAGCATTTCGAATAGATTCAAGTTGTACTGTATGTTAATTTAATTTAATAAGTATTGCATTCAGATACCGTTTAAATAACTTGACATTCCATTTTCTTCCTTCCTATATTATTCCGTTTAACGCTGCAACATTTAATACCGATAACGTTATTTCAAAAAAAAATCTTAAAAACACATTTTATTACAATGTGGGCATAAATTTTCTTCTTTAAATGAAATTTCAAAGCTAGTTTGCAGTCAATAAGCTCCCGCATCTTAACCAAAACTGAATTATGACGCAGCTCAGCAGAAGAAGTTTCATAGGTCTTGGCCCTAAATCAATTGCCGGAGCTCTTTTAACACCATCTTTGGTTGGTTTTTTAGAAGGATGTTCCAAAACGGATTTGCTTACAGATTTTGATTGGCAAGTTCTTTCAAATCAAATAAATGGTAATGTCCTCTTGCCAGGGGCTCCTGGATTTGACCCCTTTACCCTCCCCTATGCTTTACAATATGGAAAAACAACTCCAAAAGCAGTTGTCCGCTGTATGAGTGAAAAGGATGTTGTAGCAACAGTTAAATGGGCCAGACAAAATAATATAGCAATTACAACTAGATCAGGAGGCCACTCCTATGCTGGATATTCTTCAACCAATGAATTACTGCTCGATCTTTCTGGGATGACCAATATCACATTGAATTCTTCAACAGGTTTGGCGACTGTAGATGGCGGAGCAAGAAATAAACATATTTATGCAGCATTTCGTGAGCCAAGCTTGGCCATTACCCATGGTAGTTGCAAAGCAGTCGGTGTTGGTGGACTAGTACTTGGAGGCGGCATCGGATTCAATATGAGGGCACAAGGACTCACCTGTGACCAACTGGTTGAAACCAGAATTGTAACAGCTGAAGGAGATATTGTCGTTTGCAGTGAGACTGAAAACCCAGATCTTTTCTGGGCCATAAGAGGTGCTGGTGGTGGAAATTTTGGTATTCATACCTCATTTACCTTTAAGCCATTCCCTGTTACCAATGTTACAAGGTTTGAGCTTAAATGGAGCGCTAATACTCAACAGGTATATGCGAGATTGCAGGATGTCTTGCTTTCAGCACCTAATACACTTGGAGCAATAGTATCTCTTGAAATAGTAGAGCTAAGAACACGACCATCAGGTACTGTGAAAAGGCCAGTGGTAACTTTGCTTGGCCAGTTCAGAGGAGAAAAAACAGCTTTTGAAGCATTAATTGCCCCGGTAAATGCTATTTCAACTCCAACTGGTATCATTGAAAATGGCGAGTATTGGAAAATGCAGGAATTCCTTTCAGAAGAAGGATCACCAGAATACGTACACGAAAGATGCCGTTTTGCATTTGAACCACTCAGCGCAACAGCACAAGCCGCCATATTTGCTAAACTCGCTGAATGGCCTGGAACATCAGGAAATGCAATCTTTAAGTATTTCTTACTTGGTGGTGCAATTAGCGAAAAAGCTCCGGAAGCGACTGCCTTCTTCGCTCGAAATGCAAAAATGATAACCTCCATTGAACTAACCTGGAAAAAAGGTGATCAAAATATTTTCGGTAATAAACAATGGTTGGATGAATTTCATTTGATGTTGCAAGGGTTTACCTCAAAGTACAGTTATATAAATTTTATCGACCGAAACGAAGCAAACTTCCTTGAAACCTATTACGGACCAGCATTGCCAAAACTAAAAGCAGTCAAAAAACGTGTAGACCCGAAAAATCATTTCAGATTTCCTCAAAGTATACCAGTTGGATAAGATGAATTAACTAAGCTTACTTATTTGTGGAGCCACAGATTTGAATATACTGTCTGGTCTGAGGTGTTGGACTCATTGCCATACAGGTCACACAATCCCGAGGAAGAGAAGTTGGTGGGTCTATTCTAAAATAAAATTCTTGCCCCTCTTTCAAGTTACCAGGAAAACCACAAAAATTAGCATTGCCCATTACATTTTGATAGATGATACCGGTCGATTCATCCTTCCAGGTCTTTTCAAAAAAAATGGGATTCATTCTG
>CAZVYI010000024.1:0-12853 GCA_964631755.1 uncultured Sphingobacterium sp.
AATATAACTATCAGATATTCAATAATTTATGTATTTTTGAAGTATATGCGTATTTTCCACATGTAAAGAATTGGGGAGATTTACTGTACCTGATAAGTGTTAAATCCGCTAACATTGTAAAAGATTCGTAAAAGAACTTATTTACGGTAGACTAAACACTTCATTATGACCGAGCAAATTAAGGTAGCTATTGCTGACGATCACGTACTTTTTCGTGCGGGAGTTAAAACTGCATTATCAGCACACAAGGACATTAAAATGATTGCTGAAGCAGATAATGGCATGCAGTTACTTACAATATTGAAGCATGTTAAACCAGATGTTATTTTGCTGGATATTCAAATGCCCATCATGGATGGCATCGCTACTTTGCCTGAGATCAAGAATTTGTATCCTGATGTGAAAGTCATTATGCTTACTATGCACAATGATCATTCCATGATTTCAAAATTGATGGAATTGGGCGCAAATTCTTATTTGACCAAGAATTCAGATTCAGAAATCATTTATCAGGCTGTAAAAACGGTGCATGAACAAGAATATTATTTTAATCAGCTGACCAACAAGGCTTTGATTGACGGTTTAAGGGTTAAGCGTCAGGTAGAGGCCAGTTTGCCTACAGACGCGAAGCTGACAGACAAAGAGATTTCAATTTTAAGAATGATTTGCGAAGAGAAAAGTACAAAGGAGATCGCTGATTTGGTTGATTTGAGTCCTCGTACTGTTGAAGCCATTCGTGATAAACTCAAAGTAAAAACTGGTTCAAAATCTCTTGCCGGCCTGGTCATGTATGCTGTAAAATCTGGCCTTATTGAAAATCGTCCAATGGCCAATTAATCTGCTTTTCTACTCAACCTTACAACCTCAGTTTTGTTTAATCTTTTATGATGAACAAGCCTGAGGTTAATATATTCTGGTTCAGACGTGATTTGCGTCTGCATGATAATGTTGGTTTATTGCATGCATTACAATCTGGAAGCCCCATACTTCCTATTTTCATATTTGACAAAAATATTCTTGAAAAACTTGATAAACCCGAAGATCTTAGGGTCCAGTTTATTCATCAAACACTTATTGAAATTGATGTTCAGCTCAAACAAATAGGTTCTGGTCTAACTGTAATGTATGGCACTCCACAGCAAGTATTCTTAGATCTGCTCTCGAATTATAATATTGGTAAAGTCTATACCAATCATGACTATGAACCTTATGCCATTAAAAGGGATCAAAATATTGAAGAGTTATTATCGCATCAGGGTGTTGGATTTTTGACTTTCAAAGATCAGGTGATTTTCGAGAAAAAAGAAGTTACAAAAGAAGATGGTTTACCCTATACAGTGTTTACTCCATACTCAAAAAGATGGAAAGCAAAACTGGCTGAAAATCCAATCCAGCATTTTCCTTCAGAAACTCAACTTGACTATTTCTTAAAATACAATTCATCTGAAATTATTTCACTTGAAGCCATGGGATTCCAACATAAGAGCTGGAGTTTTCCATTGAGAAAAGTTACAGATGACATCATTAAAAATTATGCTGCTCAAAGAGATTTTCCTGCTGTTGAGGGAACCTCTAGATTGGGGGTGCACTTAAGGTTCGGGACAATCAGTGTGAGACAACAAGTGGTAAATACCATTGGTAAAAGCGAAACCTTCCTAAATGAGCTCATTTGGCGAGAATTTTACCATCAAATTCTATTTCATTTTCCTCATGTGGGTGAGGGGAAATCGTTCAAGCGACAATATGACCAAATCCAATGGAGAGACAGTGAAGCTGATTTCGAAAAATGGTGCAAAGGTTTAACAGGCTATCCAATTGTGGATGCTGGAATGAGAGAATTATCGGCTACGGGATATATGCACAATAGAGTTAGGATGATAACAGCTAGTTTTCTTACTAAACATCTGTTTTTGGACTGGAGATGGGGAGAGGCATGGTTTGCCTCTAAATTGTTGGATTTCGACTTGGCGGCCAATAATGGGGGATGGCAGTGGGCAGCAGGATCTGGTTGTGATGCTGCTCCATATTTCAGAATATTCAATCCAGCTCTGCAAACGGATAAATTTGATAAAAAAGCTGAGTATATTAGAAAATGGGTACCTGAATTTGACAGTCTTCAATACCCAGTACCCATGGTTCAGCATGAGCTAGCAAGGAAAAGATGTCTAGATAATTATGCCAAATGGTTGGGTAAAGAATAAGTAATACTTTTGCAATGTTTATATGCGAAAGATTGACTGGTATATCCTGAGGAATTTTCTCACTACCTTTTTCTTCTCACTAATTCTCCTCACCCTCATCAGCACGGTGATTGATATCAGTGAGCACACAGATGATTTTGCGCGATCAAATCTCACAGCCACTGAAATTTTTAATGGTTATTACATAGGCTTCATTCCACATATTGTGGCAATGCTGTTTCCTCTGTTTGTGTTCATTTCTGTTATTTTCTTTACTTCAAAAATGGCAAACAGATCAGAATTTATTGCCATACTTTCTTCCGGGGTAAGTCTAAGGAGAATATTAAGGCCTTATTGGGTTGGTGGTATTTTTTTAGCCATTTTGTTGTGGTATGGTAATGCCTATATCATACCAAGAGCCAATACTATCAGGACTACTTTCGAAGCCCAATACATCAGAACTTCTATGCCGCAGTCTAGCAATACAGGAATTTACATGCGGACAGACTCATTCAGTTATGCAGGGATGCGCTTTTATGATACAGCGACAAAAGTAGGGGGCTCTTTTTTTATGGAGACCATCAAAGGGAATAATGTCATTTATAACCTTCGTGCAGATAACATTTCCTGGGATACAGCTAAAAAAACCTGGAAAATGAATGGAGCTGTAGAGAGGAAAATAAATGGATTAAAAGAAGATGTTACATTTCAATATGAACTCTACCGAAAATTACCATTTGAACCTGCTGATTTAAACAGGGATGAATACCTTCAATCCCGAATGATTTCCCCAGACCTCAAAAAAAGAATTGAAAAAGAACGTCTAAGAGGATCTGAAACGGTCAAGGAACTTGAGATGGAAAGCGCACACAGAACGTCCTCACCAATTGCTGTAATTTTACTTACTCTAATAGGTGCTGTCCTTGCCATTAGAAAAATTAGGGGTGGAAGTGGTGCTCATTTGGCCCTGGGTTTCATCATTTGTGCAGTTTTTATTTTAACCGATAGGTTTTCGACAATCTTCTCTACGAAAGGCGATTTAAACCCTTATGTAGCAGCCTGGATACCAAATGTTATATTCGGATCTCTAACCTGGTATCTGTACAAAAAAGCCCCGAAATAATTTTATTTATTTCAAACATTCCTTTTACTGCTCACTGTCTTTGTTTAACTTTACGAATCCAAAAATTCAGTTTCAATTCATAAAGATGGAAGAGATTAAAGTACGATTCAAAGCCAAAGCAGATTTAGTAAGTGCGGAGATTAAACAAATGCTCAAAGAGCATGGTAACAAAGTGATTGGCGAAGTCACACTTTCTCAGATTTACCAAGGAATGAGAGGGATGACGGGCCTAGTAACTGAAACTTCATTGTTGGATGCAAATGAAGGTATTCGTTTCAGAGGTTACTCGATTCCTGAATTAAAAGAGAAACTTCCAAAGGTAAAA
Source organism: uncultured Sphingobacterium sp. (assembly GCA_964631755.1). Lineage (GTDB taxonomy): Bacteria > Bacteroidota > Bacteroidia > Chitinophagales > Chitinophagaceae > Pollutibacter. The sequence continues at coordinate 3,629 of CAZVYI010000024.1, forward strand.
GGTGGAAGTGAGCCTTTACCAGAAGCGTTGTTTCATTTGATGTTGCTGGGAGAATTACCAAGTCAGGAAGAAGCTGATATTATTACAGCTACACTTCAAAGACGTTCTCACGTTCCTAATTATGTTTTTGATACTATTGAAGCATTGCCTATTACATCGCATCCCATGACCATGTTTGTAGTGGGTATTATGGCATTGCAAAATGGAAGTCATTTTGCAAAAGCATATGCAGAGGGCATGAATAAGAAAGATTATTGGGATGCTTCATTTGATGATTCATTAGATTTGATTGCACGTCTTCCGAGAATTGCTGCATATATCTACCGTAGAAAATATAAAAATAGTCAGCATATTGAACCTAATGGTTTATTAGATTGGGCTGGCAATTTTGCACATATGATGGGTTACCAGGATGAAGGTTTCAAAGAATTGATGCGTTTATACATGACCATCCATGCAGATCATGAAGGAGGAAATGTATCTGCACATACTACACACTTAGTAGGTTCAGCATTGAGTGATCCATTTCTAAGTTTTGCTGCCGGTATGAATGGATTGGCGGGACCATTACATGGTCTTGCTAATCAGGAAGTAATCAAGTGGATTTTTGAGATGAGAGAAACATTAGGTGTTGACCTTCCTTCAAAAGATCAGATTGCGGAGTATGTAAAGAAAACACTTTCAGAAGGTAAAGTGGTTCCTGGGTATGGTCATGCTGTTTTACGTAAAACTGACCCAAGGTTTACTGCTCAAATGGAATTTGGAAAAAAACACATGCCAGATGATGCGTTGGTGCAAACTGTTTGGAGAATCTATGAAACCGTACCTGAAATTTTAAATAGTCTGGGAAAGGTGAAAAACCCTTGGCCTAACGTAGATGCTCACTCTGGTGCTCTGCTTGTTCATTATGGAATGGTTGAATATGAGTTCTATACCGTATTGTTCGGTGTAAGTCGCGCACTGGGTGTATTGGCAAGTATTTGCTGGGATAGAGCATTGGGTATGCCTTTAGAGCGTCCAAAATCTGTAACAACTGATCTTGTGAAGGACTGGATAGATGGAAAAGGACAGATTTGGGGAGAGTAAATTAGATACGCTCTTACAAATCCATAAATGATTCGTTTATATACTTGACCAGAGATAACGAATTTTTTAAATCCAGTTTTTTCAAAATTCTGGCACGGTGTGTTTCAACTGTTCGTGGGGATAAAAATAATTTCTCAGCAATCTCTTTGTTGGTTGAACCATTTTTGATCAGTTTTATGATCTCGATTTCTCGTTCTGTTAAACGACTCAATTTATTTTCATCATCATCCATCAAAACCTGGTTGGTGATGTTTCTTTGTATCTCTGCACATATGTATTTCTCGCCTTTCATTACACTTCGAATGGCATCATACATTTCGTTTTTATTTGAGCTTTTGGTTACATAGCCCATTGCTCCATTTCTCATCATTTTTTTGGCGAATGATGGTTGGTTGTGCATGGAAACTCCAATGATTTTTGTACCGGGAGCCAAACGCCTGATCATTTTGGTGGCTTCAATTCCTGAAAATGGATTGATGTTGATGTCCAAAATAACGATGTCTGGTTTTATCTCACTTATTTCTTCTATGAGTGTTTGTGTATTGTCGAATACCTTGACTACCTCAAAGTCTGGGTCCATGTTGATTAAAGTAGCCCAGGTTTCTGCAATCAAAAGATGATCGTCAGCAATTACAATCTTGATTTTTTTTCTCATGGTATTCATTGGTACGGTAATTTAATGATAACTTCTGTTCCATCTCCAGGATGGGTATTGATTTTTATTTTGCCTCCATAAAATTCTAATCGGGAAAATATGCTTTTGAGACCTACTCCTTTTTTTGAATGGTTGGTGTCAAATCCAATACCATCATCTTTATAATGCATTTCTAAATGGGTATCTGTATGGTCAATTTTAATTTCTACATAATTAGCTTTTGCATGTTTGAATGTATTACTGCTTAATTCTTGTATTACCCTGAACAGCATTAGTTTATGTTCGTGTAACAATTGCTTTGGGTCTTTACCCTTGTATATGTTAAGCTGAAATTTTGGTTTTGGAATGATTCCATAGCTATTAATCAATTCAATGACTGCTTCCCGGAATCCAAGATCTTTTATGGCAGGAGGAGCAAGATTCCTAGAAAGTCTTCTTACTTCATCTATTGTACTTTTTAATGTGTTTAGCGCCTTTTCAATATCTGCTGAGTGAATTGTTGATTTTTCTTTTAATACATTAAAATACAAACTAAGATATGCAAGCATTTGGCCTACACCATCATGGAGATCTCTACCAATCATTTCCCTTTGTTCCTCCTCGGCTTGAAGCCTGGCTTCCATCAACTCCTTTTCTTTTTTTACAGAGTCAGCCAATATTTTGTTCTCTAATGCTCTGATTTCTGTAACATCCCAGTGAATACCAATAGAACCTCTTACTTTACCCCTCATGTCAAATGTTGGAGCACCACTGATAACCCAGATAGCATTAGAGCCATCTTTTTTGTTTACTTTGATTTCATACAAACCCTCTTTCCCCAAAATTCTATTTCTGTTTTCTTGAATATTTACAATTTGGGAATTGGTATCTTTTATAAATACTTCTGATGCATTTTTTCCAAGTAATTCATGTTCTTCGTAACCTGATATGCGTTCAAATGAACGATTAACATAAAGAATTTTCTCGTCGATATCAACTTCTACAATTCCAAGGTTCATATTAGAGAACAGTCTTCTGTATCTTGCTTCATTTTCAATGAGCATGTTTTGGGCAACATGTTGTTCATTGATATCCCTTACATGTATCAGTATTTTTTCACCTCCCAGTTCATCTTCTGTAAAATTGCTGTAAACTGCTTCAACCCATCTTGCGTCACCACTGTTGTCCTTCATTCTGAAGCTTAAAACCCTATTGTTATTTTCATCTTTATTGGTAAAGTCAAATGATCTTAACGTATTTGAATCGTCAATTAGATTGTAAAAAGATAGTCCTTTTACGCTCAATTCGTCTCTTCCTAGTATTCTTTTTATTGACGATGAAACATATTCAATTATTCCTTCCTTATTGATAAGAAAAATAATATCAGCGGATTTGTTGGAAATGAGTTCATATTTCTTCTTTTCTTGCTCTAATTGGTAATAAGTATTTCTTTCATTGGTGATATCAAAAGTACATCCTATGTAACCCAGAAAATCATTTTGGTTGGTAAAGCGGGGGACTGCTATTTCAAATATCCAACGATAGGCTCCCTCTTTGTTTTTAGCGAGGTACTGCATCTCGCATCTTTTTCTTGCATTTAAATGTTGGCCCCAATCATCAATTGCAACTTTTCTGTAGTCTGGATGTACAATATCCACATATTCATGCTGGCCTTTCAACTCTTTTAGATCGAAACCATAAAAGTCTTTCGAAGCCTGATTAGTATATATTACAATATTTTCTTCGTCTGATACCCATATCATTACTGGCATGGATTCAGTGATCAGTCTAAATCTTTCTTCAGTTTCATTTACAAGACTTTTGAAGTTTTCACTTGTGGAAATATCTGTAATCCTTCCAGAAATGATTTCGTCATTAAGCTGTTCATCTATTTTGATTCTTGCTTCTTCTAATACCCAGCGTGTATGACCAGAAATTTTGTTTTTGATTTTATACTTTAAATTAAGATGTCCTGTCGACTGAAATTCAAGTTGTGCATCATCATACAATTTCCTGTGTTCTTCAACTACACTTTCTCTTTTCTGTTTCCAAATGTTACCAGTTTTGGGATTGAATCCAAAGAATAAAGGCCATCTTGAAGTAAAGTAATTCTTCAGTTTATTTTTTTGGTAAACGATATAGTAAGCATCGTCTGTTGATTCCAGAAAATTATTGAGGCGCTCAAAATTTTCTTTTGCAATCAATTCTGACTCTTTTTTTTCAGTTATATCAGTCCCGTAAATATTATAATATCTTTCTTCAGGAATTGGACATATAATTAAATTAAAGTATTGACCCTTAGATAGAATTTCGATTTGAAAATTTTCTTTTTTCCGGTATTTACTTAATATTAAAATTAAATAGTCTTGAATATCATATTCAGTTTCGTCTACTGTTATTTGATCAATTTCTTTGGCGATTTTATTCCTAAAAATAATATGTCCAGCTAAGTCAGCTCTTAAAACAAGATAAGGGTTTTCGTTGGGAAATGAAGCACATTTTCTAATTTCACTTAATTCATTAGCATATTTTGACTCCATCACAATTAATTCTCTGGTGGGGTCATGTGGAGGGAAGTCTTCAATTGTTAGTCCCAATGACAATAAGGTATCAATTTTAGTTGTTCGTAGTGAACCAATAAAAATTAAAAATTTATCTGAAGCATTTTGATATGTTGTCATTTGGCCTATTAAAACAGCATCATCAAAATTGTAAAAACCTATTTGAATAGGTTGGTTAATTGTATTTTCTAATTCTATGAAATTGAATTCTATCTTATTGGTTTCAGACTTTATATAAAGTATATCTTGAAAGGTTTGAATTGACTGTAATAGAGGGTTTATTTTTTTTAAAGCGTTACCAGTAGATATCAACTCCAAATTATAATTGATTATAAAATGGAATGGGAATAAAGATTCCATTTGCTGGATAGAGAGCCCAGTAAAAGAGAATGTTTGATTTGAGGTTGTCATAGGATGTAGTGTTTTCGATCATCTATTCTCTTGACACTTTAATTAAAATACTACTATTTAGTAGAAGTCATTACTAAAAAAAGTAATATTTCTCATTGTTTCGTGTTTACTATGAAATTAGCTAAGTATTTATACTTAATCAAATTAGCTTTCGAACGCTCAGTGTTAAATGCCTCTTCTTTTACATTCTTTATTGAGTAACTGAAGTTCTCTGCTTGTTTGTCCGGAAACAGAACTGTTTTCTTGAGCTCTTCTCATGAGGTAGGGGATGACTTCCTCTACTGGACCAAAAGGCAGGTATTTTGAAACATTGAAACTTGCATCAGCAAGATTGAAAGTAAGGTTATCACTCATGCCATACAATTGCGAAAAATGAAGGTGATGATGGTTGTTTGAAATATTTGCTTTTGAGGCAAGATTGGCGGCCAGTAAGCTGCTTTTTTCATTGTGACTTGCCACAATAACTGATGCTGAATTGATTTTTTCAAAAGCTAATGTTAAGGCTTTATTATAGTCAGCATCTGTTGCTGATTTATCAATTTGTATTGGAGAAGGGTAGCCTAACTCAGCAGCTCTTTTTCTTTCTTTTTCCATGTATGCACCTCTTACCAATTTTAATCCTGGTAAATAACCTTTGCTTTCTGCATGTGCATATGAACTTTTGAGGAATGAAAGTCGATCTGATCGGTAAAGCTGAATCGTATTGTAAACAACTACCTTTTCTTTATTGAATTTCTCCATCATCAGATAGGAAATATAATCAATAGGGTCTTGTATCCATGATTCTTCTGCATCAATCATAACTCCCACACCTAATGACGAGGCATGACTACAGATTTTTTCAGTTCTGACCAGTAATCTGTTCCAGGAATCTTGGTCGTCCTCATCTAAAGCTGAAATTGCTCTTGGTAGAGCTATTTCAAGTTGTTCTGAAAATGATTTTCCTATGGATACGTTTAATTTTTCAAGCAAGAGCGAAGAAGCTAATCCGGTTACTTTTATGCTGATAAATGGAATGTTCTTTCTGGTAGCAGAAAAACTTAATACTTTCATGAAAGTATCGACTTCCTGATCATATTTTTCATCTGAATGTTCTCCACCTTCTACTCCATAGTCCAAAATAACCTGAACTTTAAATCCATCTAGCATATTAAGAACTGCATCAGTGTTTTCAAGAGATTCACCACCGACAAACTGTTCGAAAAGTGTTTTTTTAATAATGCTTTTTACGGGGAGTCCTGATTTTATTGCCCATGGCGTCAAGACTGTCCCTAATTTAACCAGTGGTGCAAATTGCATGGCAGAGAAAAGAAATCTTGCTTTTTTTAGCTGACCATTTGATTTGTAGGCAAAGGCCTTTTCTGTATTATCAAAATTCAACACTGGATCTATAGACATGGCAATCTGCTTAGACCCGCAAAGATAGTGCGAAAAATCATTTTTAAGATGCTATCTTCAGATTGACCTTTCTTCCATCAACCTGGATAAAAGTTCTGATTTTGAGTGAATATTTAGTTTCTTGTAAATATTCTTGAGGTGATAATTGATCGTGTAAGTTGTAACGAATAATTGATCAGACATCTGTTTGTAGCTCAAACCCTTTTCCACCAAGGAAACGATTTCCTTTTCTCTGAAGGTGAGGGCATCAAGCATATTGTTGTTGTTTTTCTGCTGAAGGCTGTGAAATACTTTCTCAACAAGGGTTTGGTCTATGTAAGCTCCCAATTTAGATACTTGTCTGATGATATCTACCAAAGTACTTAACTGAGCAGATTTCAAAGCATATCCAACTGCACCAACTTTTATACTGTTCATGATCAATTCCTGATCATTGTGCCCAGTTAAAATGATGATTTTAGTGTCGGGAAACTTTGATTTTAATACTGGTATACCTTCCAGTCCAGATTGCCCTGGAAGCACAATATCCAGCAGAATGATGTCTGGATGTTTATTTTTTCTGGAATTGATTGATTCCTTCATATCTTCCATTGAAGTATATGAAAAAAGTACTTCTAGGCCTTCTGTGCTATTGATGTAGTCACGAAAGCTTTTCAATAAAAAAATATTATCCTCTATTATACCAACAGAAATCATAGTTCAGTTAATTCATAAATCTATCATCAATAGTTGCTATTTTTTTAGTTTTTACTGAGAAAAAGCATTTAAATGCTTAAAAACCACTTATGCAAGTAGTATTAGTAGTAAATAGTTAAATTTAGTGGGTGAAACAACTTTTTAATTTAATTTTTTTTTCCAATATGGCAAACGTTTTTTCATCATTAGTCCAATTTTATTTTTCTCTTTTTTTGTCATTTAAAATTTAATGATGTTATATGCGTACATCTGAGAAACAATTAATTGCAATTGAAAATGCATTTGATGGTATTGCAGTTTTAAATGCACAAGGTGAGTATATCTACATGAATAATTCTCATGCTCAGATATTTGGTTACAATACCGGTAACGAATTGATTGGTAAATCTTGGAAGTATATTTATTCAAATGAATATGCTACTATGATTGAAGGTCAGGTTTTCCCTTTATTGGAAAAAAATGGAAACTGGTCAGGGGAGACCATCGGGTTAAGCAAGGATAAGAAGCCTGTTTTTCAGCACATCACCTTGAGTACGCTACCGGATGGCGAGTTGTTGTGTATTTGTAGGGATAACTCTAAGACAATTAATGCAAACCGATTACAATATCTAATCAGTAATCTTGGCAAAGGAATTTTAGTTGAAGATGAAAATCACTCAGTGGTTTTAGTTAATCAGCAGTTCTGTGATTTATTTCAAATTCCAGTATCACCTGATCAAATGGTAGGGGTCAATTGTTTGGAAGCTTTACAGGAGGCGCTTATTTTGTTCAAAGATCCAGAAGAAGCAAAAGAACAAGTGGTAAACATGATGGGTAAGAAAGAGGCAGTAATTGGAGAAGAAGTGCATTTTGCAGATGGACGAATACTAGAGCGTGATTATGTACCCATTATTATTGAAAATACTTTTAAAGGTCAACTCTGGAGTTATGTTGATGTTACCCAAAACCGACAACTACAGAGAGCTTTGGTAGAGGCTAAAAATCGTGCAGTACAATCAGAAAAAGCAAAGTCAGCTTTCCTTTCCAACATGAGTCACGAAATTCGAACACCAATGAACGCAGTAATTGGTTTGGCCGAACAATTATCTTTGACTCAATTAACAGACCAGCAAAGTTATTTTGTTAAAAACATTTCAGATTCAGCTAATGGTTTACTAGGCATTATTAATGATATTCTTGACATGGCCAAAATTGAGGCTGGAAAGATGAATATCGAACAAGGCATTGTTTCATTAGCTGAAATCTGTAAAAGTGTTGAAAATATCCTCAAGCCTAAGGCTGAAGAAAAAGGACTTGCATTGCATACTTCGCTTGGTACTGATATTGCATCAAATTTAATGGGTGATGCAGTCAGAATTAGGCAAATTTTAATGAATATACTAGGGAATGCAATCAAGTTCACTGAAGTTGGAAAAATCGAATTTAAAGTTGAACTCCTTAAGAATGATGAACAGCAGCAAATGATTCAGTTTACCTGTGAAGATTCTGGTATTGGCATTTCCGAAGAGTCTTTGAAGAGTATTTTTGAAGAATTCTATCAGGAAAATAACAGCAATACTAGTGGTGTTTCTGGTTCTGGACTAGGTTTATCAATTACTAATCAATTGGTGAACATGATGGGGGGCAGGATTTGGATTGAAAGTAAAAAAGGGGTTGGGACAAAAGTATTTATTCAGGTATCATTTATAAAACCATCAACTAAGGATTTGTCTGCTGCAAGTGTTGAAGATGAAGTGAAATCTTTTCTTGTTGGTAAAAGAATTTTAATTGTAGAGGACAATAAAGTCAATCGTGTTATTTTCTCTTTAATGCTCAAAAATCTTCAAGTTAATGTTGATGAAGCTGAAAATGGTTTAGATGCTTTGGAAATGATTGAAAAAAATAAATACGATCTGGTGCTCATGGATATTCAAATGCCCGTCATGGACGGTCCCTCTACACTTGCCAACATTAGAAAAAAATATGGTGATGAATTGCCTGTAATTGCCTTAACTGCAGCAGCATTTAAGTCTGAAGTGATACACATGTTGAATCTTGGATTTTCCGATTGTATTACAAAGCCAATAGATCAGAAAGGTTTACAAAACCGATTGGGTAATTTCTTTAAATCTGGTTCCAATAGGGAAAAACATTATCGTGAAATCAACCGAATCATCTTATCAAAAATAACCGAGATGTCTGGTAATAATCCTCTTCAGTTAAAAAAAATGTTGATGTATCTTTTAGAAGAAGTTGATATTGCTTTGCAGGAGTGGGATAAGTGTTTACTGGAAAACAATTGGACACATGCCAAGAGAATTTTACATCGAGAGAAAATGATGATCAAATCAATTGGCATTGACGGAGTGGATGGATTGATTCAAGAAATAGAAGATCAGTCTAAAGAGAAATCCAATAGTGAAATGGTACTTATGTTTAGTCAGCTTATTCAGCTGTTCA
>CAZVYI010000024.1:12953-22611 GCA_964631755.1 uncultured Sphingobacterium sp.
ATGGTTCCAAAGTTCTTCAATCTGATTTTGGTTTTTCCTCCTTCTTCCCATAAGCTATCAATTCCATAATCAATGGTTTTGCTTGTGTTCACAAAAAAATCACGGTACCAATCGAGTTGTAAGCCGCTTGTTTTTTCAGCGATTTTCATAAAATCATTTACTGTTGGATGCTTGAATTTCCATGCTCTGAAATAATTCAACAATATTGAATCTCGTACATCCGCTCCAACAATATAGCCCAACTGTTCCATGAACACTTCTCCTTTTGAGTAAGCATTGATGCTATAGGCAGTATTGGTACTATAGTGATCAGAATGTGTTGTTAAAGGTTCATTGAAATCGCTTTTTGACAAGAAAATATATGAATTGTAGGCATCCTGGTGAGGGAAGGAGTCTATATTGCCATTCAGGTAATTGTTTACATTCGACTCAGCAAAACTTGTAAATCCTTCATCCATCCAAGGGTACAACGACTCATTTGTACCCAGCATCATCTGGTACCAGCTGTGCATCCATTCATGAATGACCACACCGGTTCCTGCGCCTTTCAATAAGGTTGCCATGGGATATTCCATCCCACCATCTCCACCTTGAATGAATGAATATTGTTTGTATGGGTATTCGCCGTAATGTTTATCAATATATGGAAGTGCTTTGGATGCCAATACCAATACACTATCCCATTCTGTTTTATATTTTGAAATAAATCCATTTAAGCTAAGCGCTTGCTTCATGCGTGCCGGCATGGCTTCGTATTCTTTTGTTAATGCGGCTGTATCTATTTTATAGAAAGAATGGAGAACTAAACCATTTCTAGCGGTCTTGGTGTTGTGGATGTATTGAGGATCGGCTGCCCAAACAAAATCATGCACATTAGGTGCTTTAAATTTCCAGGTAAGGGTTGGGTTTTGAGATTTTTTATAAGGAAGGGTGCTGTGTTTTTCATATCCATGTCCAATTTCATGGGCGTTTTGTAGATAGCCAGTTCCCCCAATAACATAATTTCTATCGATAGTAATATTCACATCAAAGTCGCCCCATACGCCATAAAATTCACGTGCAATATAGGGTGTGGGGTGCCAGCCATCCTGATCATACTCACTGAGTTTAGGATACCACTGAGCCATGCTGAATCGGACGCCCTCTGCATTATCGCGACCGCTTCTTCTGATTTGTACCGGTACTTGTGCTTTGAAGTCTACTTCAATGGTTGATTTAGATTTTGGTGCAATAGGTTTTGATAATTCAACTTTTAAAATGGTTTCATATAGAATTGTTTTTTGTACAACACCATTTACTTTGAGGGATTTGACATCATGATAACCAATTTCATCAGGTTTTAATTTGCTGATTCTGTCTCGGACCCGCTGATCCCAGTCGCCACGGCCACGAATTAAGCGCTTCCCAATTTCCTGACTTCTTACGTCCATCATGCTTCCAGGCTGGAATGCATTCCAAGGGAGATGAAAATAAAGGACTTTTAAGGTGTCTGGGCTGTTATTCCAATAGTCGATATGCTGTTTACCGGTAAATTGGTTTTTTGCAGCATCAACATTGATATCCATTTTATAATGTACTCTTTGTTGCCAACGTTCATGATGATGTTGTGCATTTGCAAACGAAATAATAAAGATCAACAACAAGATGAAATTAATTTTTTTCATATCGATTCAATGAGAATTTATACTAAAAATTTATGTTCTTACTATTTCTGAATTTCATAAACCCTTACGTAATCCACTTCCATTTTTCTGGGCCAGATATCAGTGGCTACACCTTTTGAGCCACCCCAATTTCCGCCGACTGCCAAATTGAGGAGCAAATACATTTTGTTGTGAAATGGCCAGGAATCATTTCCAGTTTTTTCGTTCTTGTATTTGAAATAATAAATATCATCTACACCAATGTACATTGTTTCTTGATCCCACATCAGTTGAAAGCGATGAAACTTGTCTGTAACGTCTGGAATAGTTACTTGATTGGCTTTCTGAGTTCCAATCATGTGGTTGTATTTTTTGGTGTGAATTGTACCATGGACAAAATTTTGGTCATAGCCAACATGTTCCATAATATCAATCTCTCCATCATCTGGCCAGTTTAATGGTGTTTTATCTGCTAACATCCATATCGCAGGCCATGTACCCAGACCAGAAGGAATTTTTGCTCTTACTTCAATTTTACCATGATCCCATGAAGCTTTGTTTCTTGTGACCAATCTCGCAGATGTATATCCCTTTCCTTCATAATCTTCCTTATGTGCTTCAATTGAGAGTATTCCATTTTCTACTCTGGCATTCTTGCTTCTTTTTGCAGTATAATATTGAAGTTCATTGTTTCCCCAACCATGTCCGCCAATATCATAGCCCCATTTATTAGAATCAGGCAGACCATTTTTATCAAATTCATCATTCCAGATCATTTTCCACTTTGGCTCTTGTGCAAAGCAAAAACTGGTGATTGTTGAAAAAAGCAGTACTGAAAGGGCTATTTGTCTCATTTTATTTTTGGTTTGCTAATAATTCACTCAATTTAAGCCCATTTTATAAAAACAATAAGATTTTTGGCGAATATGTTTCTTGACCATAATTTTGCAGCATGTTGATGACCAGTCATATCCACCACCACCATAACTTGCCCAACGGGTGAGCCTGGAGGCGTGTGTAAACATACTGGGGCTTACCATTGGTAGGCCCTTTTTTATTTAATAAACCAAAGTGATGATGCAAGAAAAAACAATATTGAGAATAGCAGTCCAGAAATCTGGACGTCTTTATGAAGATTCGGTGCAACTTTTAAAAGAATGCGGAATCGATTTACGCAATGTAAAAGACAGGCTCAAAACTGTTTCTGAAAACTTTCCATTGGAAGTTTTCTTTTTAAGAGACGATGATATTCCTGAATATGTGGAGGATGGGGTTGCAGATATTGGAATAGTGGGACAAAATGTGCTTGTGGAAAAAGGTCGTTCAGTTGATACTGTTGAGGCCCTTGGTTTTGGTAAATGCCGTCTATCAGTGGCTGTTCCAAAAGCAATGGAGTATACAGGGGTTCAATCGCTCCAAGGTAAAAGAATTGCAACAAGCTATCCGAACCTGGTTAAGCAATTCTTGGAGGAAAACAAGATTAAAGCAACTATTCATGAAATCAGTGGTTCAGTTGAAATTGCACCAGGAATAGGCTTATCGGATGTTGTAGCAGATTTAGTCAGCAGTGGTGGTACGCTATTCATGAATGGATTAAAAGAAGTTGAGGTGATTCTTGAATCCCAAGCCGTTCTTGTTGCCAATAAAAATATCAGTCAGGAGAAAAGAGAGATTCTGGAAAAACTGCTCTTTAGAATGCGATCAGTAAAAAAAGCAAAGGGAAGTAAATACGTACTGATGAATGTGCCTAACGACAATCTAAATCAGATTATATCTTTATTACCGGGTATGAGAAGCCCAACTGTTCTTCCTCTTGCTGAGTCTGGCTGGAGTAGTGTGCACAGCGTTTTGAGTGAAGATGAATTTTGGGATAGAATAGAAAAACTTCGTGCTGCTGGAGCAGAAGGTATCTTGGTTGTGCCCATTGAAAAACTCATTTTATAATTGTTCATTATGCAATTGATTAAGTATCCATCAAGAGAAAATTGGGATGAACTTCTTGTTCGACCTTCAATCGACAATAAATTGTTACTGAAACAAGTCGGCAAAATCTTAACAGATGTGCAAAATAAAGGCGATGCCGCACTCAAGAAATATGCTAAGAAATTTGATGGAATTGCCCTTCGTAAATTGGTGGTGGATGCTAAAGAATTGAAACAAGCAGAAGCTAGATTAACTGTTGAATTAAAAAATGCAATTGATCAGGCATTTGAAAACATACTTAAATTTCATCTTACTCAAAAAGAGGAAGTCAAAGAAGTTGAAACCATGCCAGGTGTAAAATGTTGGAGGAAATCAATACCACTTGATAGGGTTGGTTTTTATATTCCCGGAGGCACAGCACCTTTGTTTTCTACAGTTTTGATGTTAGGTGTGCCAGCAATGGTTGCAGGTTGTAAGGATATTGTTTTGTGTACACCAGTTTCTAAAGAAGGGATAATTCATCCTGCAATATTATATGCTGCATCAAAAGTGGGTATTAATCAAATCTGCAAAGTAGGGGGCGCTCAGGCCGTTGCTGCAATGGCTTATGGGACAGAAACAATTCAAAAAGTCAGTAAAATATTTGGTCCAGGAAACCAATATGTAACCGCTGCAAAACAGCTGGTGCAATTGAGCGGCACAGCAATTGATATGCCTGCGGGTCCGAGTGAAGTATGTGTAATCGCTGATGCAACTGCTAATCCTAATTATGTTGCAGCGGATTTGCTTTCACAAGCAGAACATGGGATAGATTCTCAGGTATTGTTAATTAGTGATAGTGATAAGCTTATTGAACAGGTCAATCTTGCTCTTGATGCTCAATTAAAAGCTTTGTCAAGAAAAGATATTGCACAGCAGGCCCTGCAGAATAGTAAAGCAATTTTGGTTGCTAATCTTGATGAGGCAATGTCAATTTCAAATCTATATGCTCCAGAACATTTGATCATCGCGTCTGATAACGCGATTACATGTGGTGATCAGGTTATCAATGCTGGTTCGGTATTCTTAGGGCATTACACACCTGAAAGTGCAGGAGATTATGCAAGTGGTACCAATCATACATTACCGACTAATGGTCACGCTAAAGCTTATAGTGGAGTAAGCGTGGATAGTTTTGTTAAGAAAGTAACATTCCAACAGATCACAAATGAAGGTATTCGTAATCTTGGAACAACTGTAATTACAATGGCAGAAGCTGAGGGATTAGATGCCCATGCAAATGCGGTAAAAATAAGAATCAAAAAATAAGGTATGTTTAATTTAGAAACATTGGTTAGGCCAAATATCCGATCATTGAAACCTTATTCTTCTGCAAGAGATGAATTCAAGGGAGAAGCAAATGTTTTTCTTGATGCCAATGAAAACTCATTGGGTTCACCATTGGTGAAATGGTACAATCGATATCCTGATCCTCTTCAATTGAACGTGAAAGAAAAAATTTCTTTCATCAAAAAGATTCCTGTCGATCAGATATTTCTGGGAAATGGTAGTGATGAAGCAATTGATTTATTGTATCGTTGTTTTTGTGAGCCAGGTATAGATGAAGTAATTGTTTTCCCACCTACTTATGGGATGTATGAGGTTTCAGCAAACATCAACAATGTAAAGCTGACTAAAGTTCCATTGACAGATACTTTTCAATTAGATCTTGAAGCTTTAGAACAGTCAATAAAACCCAATACTAAAATTATTTGGATCTGTTCTCCAAACAACCCGACAGGTAACAGTATTGATAGAGGGGATATTGAAATGATACTGAATAATTTTGATGGATTGGTTGTAATTGATGAAGCGTATATAAATTTTTCAAGACAAAAGTCATGGTTGGCCGAATTGAATGATTATCCCAATCTGGTGATATTGCAAACATTGAGTAAAGCATGGGGTTTAGCGGGTATAAGAATGGGAATGGCCTTTGCATCTGCTGCTATTGTTGGTTACATGAACAAAGTGAAGCCTCCTTACAATTTGAGTCAGCCTGTCCAGGAATTAGCAATTAAAGCATTGGAAGAAATTGGACAAGTGAACGATATGATTGTGACTTTGGTGAATGAGAGACAACAAATGGAACGATTACTTTCTGAAATGACAGAAGTGGAACATGTCTATCCTTCAGATGCCAATTTCTTATTGGTTAAATTCAAAGATGCTACATCATTGTATGCCTATTTGGTCGATGAAGGTATTGTAGTTCGGGATAGAAGCAATGTGGAAAAATGTGCAGGTTGCCTAAGGATAACAATTGGCACTCCAGCAGAAAATGAAAAGTTAATTAAAGCTATTGTAAAATTCAATCAAGCATAAAATGAAGAAAGTATTGTTCATTGATAGGGATGGAACACTCATCAAAGAAGCACCTCCTACATTTCAAATTGATCATTTCAGCAAACTGGAATTTTATCCAGGAGCCATACAGTATATGTCGAGAATCGCTCAGGAGTTTGATTTTGAACTGGCGATGGTTTCCAACCAAGATGGATTGGGAACAGCCTCTTTTCCTAAAGAAGATTTCGAGCCTATTCATGAACATATTCTAAAAACATTTTTAGGAGAAGGTATACAGTTTCATGAAATATTTATTGATCCAAGTCTACCTACAGAAAATTCACCCAACAGAAAACCAGGGACAGGTATGTTGGGAAAATACTTGAATAATCCAAGCTATGATCTAGAAGGCTCATTTGTGATTGGAGATAGACTCACCGACATACAGTTGGCAAAAAATTTAGGTTCTAAATGCATCTTCATCAACAATCCTGATGGTGTAGGCAGCTTAGATGTTGACTCACTTGAAATAGAATTAAAAAATGCCATTTGTTTGATGACAACTGAATGGTCGGAAATTTATCGTTACATCAAGCATGGTATGCGAGAGGTTTCACATCGCAGGAAAACCAATGAAACACAGATTGATATTGACTTGAACGTAGATGGGAATGGTATTTCATCTATTTCTACCGGTTTAGGATTTTTCGACCATATGTTAGATCAAATTGCACGACATGGGAAAATGGATTTATCGATTCAGGTGAAAGGTGATTTGCATATTGATGAACACCATACTATTGAAGATACTGGTATTGCATTGGGTGAGGCAATGTATTTGGCCTTATCAGATAAACGCGGAATGGAGCGGTATGGATTTGCCTTACCAATGGATGATGCTGAGGCAAAAGTTTTAATCGATTTTGGTGGAAGAAACTGGGTAGTATGGGATGCAGAGTTTAAGCGAGAGAAGATAGGGGACATGCCGACAGAAATGTTTTTTCATTTTTTCAAATCCTTTTCTGATGCATGTAAATGTAATCTAAATATATCCTGTAAGGGTGATAATGAGCACCATAAAATAGAAGCGATTTTTAAAGCTTTTGCAAAAGCCATTAGGATGGCAGTTCGAAAAGATTTGAACAGTGATGCACTTCCTACAACCAAAGGAGTGTTATAAAAGAAAAACCCGGTGAAAGCACCGGGTTTTTTGTCTAAAGCCTTTATTGGTTAAAATTTTTGGATTCTTGGGTTTTCGGATTTTGGATTCAGGCTTTCGGACTTTGGATCTTTGGTTTTTGGTTTAGGATAATGGACAGATACGGATTAGTTTTTTAGGATTTGGATTTTGGTTTTCAAAGGATTTTCGTTTTATCAATCTGCTTTCGTTCGATTGACAATACAAAAATACCTTCGATTAGGAAGGTATACAAGAGCAAAACAACCCTTTTATTGCAGTTCAGTATTTACTTGAAATAGCGGAAATCTCCTATTGTGTTTTTCGTATAAATACGATACATACTATTTAGCCAGTGATTGGAGGATATCATATTTTGTTACAATGTGCAGCATCCCTGATTCATCTTTCGCAAGTATTGCTCCAGTGTCTTTGTTGATCATGTTACTGATCTTTTCAACAGGAGTATTGAAATCTACAAGCGGATAGGAGAGTTCCAATACACTTTGAATAGGAGCGTGTTTGATTTCAGGATCTGTAAATAGTTTTTGAAATAGTCCGTTTTCACTGATAGAGCCAAGTATCTCTTCATCCAGTATTACAGGAATGTGTTCAATTTCATATTTCCTCATCAGCATTACTGCATCTGCAACGGTTTGATCAGGTCGCACACTGATCAATTTTTGTTTACTTGCTCTTGCTGAAACAATATCTTTGAAAGTTTTCACTTCCAAAAAACCTCTTTCCATCATCCATTGGTCGTTATAAATCTTTCCTACATAACGGCTTCCATGGTCATGGAAAATACAAACAACCAGATCGTCTTTTTTTAATTTGTTTTTCAATTGAAGCAAACCTTGAAAACAACTCCCTGCGCTATAGCCACAAAACAGTCCTTCTTCTTTTGCAATTCTCCTGGCCATTACTGCACCATCTTTGTCGGTCACTTGTTCAAAGTGATCAATTACAGACATGTCATAATTCTCCGGAACGAAGTCTTCGCCAAATCCTTCAGAGATATAAGGATGAACCTCATTCATATCGAGTTCACCTGTTTTGAAATATTTAGTAAGCAATGAACCGTAAACATCAATTGCCCATATTTGGATATTAGGATTCTTTTCTTTGAGGTACATGGCAGTCCCAGTAACTGTACCGCCAGTCCCGGCTGTACAAACCAAGTGTGTTATTTTACCATCGGTTTGTTCCCAGAGTTCCGGACCAGTCGTTTCGTAATGTGCCAATCTATTGGCCAGATTATCGTATTGATTCGAGTGAAAAGAATTTGGTATCTCTTTGGCCAATCTTCTTGCAACGGAATAATAGCTTCTTGGGTCTTCTGGTTCTACGTTAGTTGGACAAACTATTACTTCAGCACCGACTGCTTTTAGGATATCTATCTTCTCTTTAGATTGTTTATCGGTTGTGGTGAATATGCATTTGTATCCTTTTACAATACTTGCCAAGGCAATACCCATACCTGTATTGCCGGAGGTGCATTCAATGATTGTACCTCCCGGCTTAAGTTTACCTTCTTGCTCGGCCACTTCAACCATTTTCAAAGCCATGCGGTCTTTGATGGAATTTCCCGGATTGAAATAGTCGACTTTTGCAAGCACCTGGCAAGGAAATCCCTGGGTGATTTTATTCAACTTAATCAAAGGGGTATTGCCAATTGTTTCAAGGATGTTGTTCTTGATATTCATCTTTGTAAGATTAATCCAACAAAGCTAATTCAATTTCATCCCTTTTTTGCCACGTTTTTTTCTGGAGTTTCCACCTCAAAACTGAGGTTACCGGTTATGCGGTATTCTGAAATCATATTTTTATGGTCAACAACTACGCTGTGTTCTTTGATGTAGAGTGATTTGATATGATGAAGGCTTTTAGCTGCTTCCATTATTGCTTGTTGAGCAGCGTCTTCCCAGCTTTTGGTTGAACTGCACATGATTTCGATTACTTTGATAATTGGCATGTTGATATGATTTAGACACGCAAACTAATTGGTACAGCGAAGTAAAAAAATGAACAAACTCAATTGATGCTGTAATAATGATCATTAGTCAACTTGATCAACCTCAATCAAGCTACATGTATCAGGCTATAGCTTGCATGCCATACAAATGAATTAATATGCAAAAGAAGCCAAAGATTATTCCAGAAGTACCAGCTTCACCTTTTCCAGAACAAGAGCCAATTATCGATCCTGAAGAACCATTGGTTCCTGAAGAAAATCCGGATTACATACCAGAAGAAGACCCATTTGAAACACCACCATTTGAAGTGCCGCCACCTGGAGAAGGACCAGCATGATCAGCATCATGGAAATGGATGATGTACTTTCTTGCATTCAGGTATCACCAAGTTGTATCATTGCATCAGTCGGTTTACAGAACATGTTTCTGATGCCGGGAAGATTAAAGCAGACAATAAGACTTCGCAAAAGGGTCAAAAACTGCTGTATCGCGGAACTGGAGAAATCCAGTTCCTTTTTTTATTATAAAAAAAATCCCCAACAATGTTGAGGATTTAGTCTTGTGCCCAGAACAGGAATCGAACCTGCACTACCTTTCGATAACAAGATTTTGAG
>CAZVYI010000025.1:0-22537 GCA_964631755.1 uncultured Sphingobacterium sp.
CAGCCATTGAAGCCGATGCATAAATTTCAAAGCGCTTATATGTTTTTGTTATACGGCTTCACCTCTCTCTTTATGTTCTTCATGGACTACATCAAGTATTTTTCAAAGAAAGTGTACACCACTCCTTTGAAATCGATGGATTTTAGCGAGCATTTGATGTTCTGGGTTGGAAAAATATTTTTTATCGTTTTTTACATTGCTCTTCCTATTGTACTGATTGGGTGGAAATGGTGGTTGATTGGGTTTTTGATCAGCCAATTTACTTTGGGACTTACCCTGGCAATTGTTTTTCAGTTGGCACACGTTGTTGAACATGCTGAATTTGATGCAGCAGGGGTTGATCCAGTAAAGATTGAAAACGAGTGGGCAATTCACCAGGTTAAAACGACTGCTAATTTTGCATTTTCAAATAAACTGGTTACCTGGTTTGTAGGTGGTTTAAACTACCAGATTGAACACCATTTGTTCCCAAGGATCAGTCACATTCATTATCCTGCTATCAGTAAGATTGTAAAAGAGACGTGTGAAAAATTTGAATTGAATTATATCTATTTCCCTACTACAAGATCTGCGATTGCTTCTCATGTACGATTCATGCACATCATGGGTACATCCGCTTAAATTTAATTTATCTTGGTTTGTATCCAGATGCGGAAAATATTTTTTTAGCATCTAAGCTGAGTAGTGCATCAGGCGTTGTTTCTGGATGTTTATCCATATAGGTTTGAATGATTTGTCTGCCGACGAACAGCGAAATAAAACCAGGTGAGCCTTCACCAAATTCTATGGTCGAGGGACCATCATTGATGAATGATCTTATCTTAAAAGGATCTGTTTCATAGAGCAAGTTGTTTTCTAAAAAGTAATTCCAAATCAATCCTTCGTTTTTTTCTGCCCCTTTTAATTGTGAAACTGTATATCCCAATTTCAGCGTGTCAGCTGTCTCAGGTAGAAAGTTATCCAGTAAGTACATTCTTTTGCCATGGTCGATAAAAACTTCTAATAATGATGCCCCATTCTTTATTGGAGGGAGTAAGTCGTCTATTACATTTTTCATGCAATTCACTGGGATGAATTCAGGTGTGAATTTTCTGGAAATATAAGTTGGATAGAGCTGTATACCTTGTTCGCTGTTGTAAATGCTGAAGTTGGAGCCAAGATGCAATTGAAGCCCAATCCCCAATCCGAAAGTTGTGATGATATCTCCTGATCCACCCGTTGATCCGCTTGCAAATGCATCAATTGGTCCAACAAAAGTGATGAACTGTTCAGGAAGGTTGTATTTAGGAAAATAGTATTTCACATTTTTGAGACCCTCTTTGGTTTTATCAAATGCGTTCATTATTTCTTCTTCCTGTAATCTTGTAGAGTCGTAGATGGGTTTGTAGTCGCGGTAAAATTGTTTAATAGCTGCGCTCCAAATGGCTGTATCTACACTTTCTAATCCAAGTATTCGAAGTACAAAATCGTTGGTGAAATTGTGGTGTTTTGCTCTGAGTTTTTCCATTGCTGCATTGATATCTGTCGTATCCATGCTAAAGAAATCCTTTTCAAATCGAACAGTTTCCAATTCAATTTGAATATTGCTTGTGTCAGGATGCTTCGATTTGTTTCCGCAGCTTGTTAGCACATAAGCAGCTATTACAATAAATAAGACTAAGTAAATACTAAAGCCTGTTTTTTGTGAAATACGTTGTTTCATGTTTCCAAAAATAAAACAAAGCTTGATCAGCCCGAAGCATATGGGTTTATTTTAACCATATTTCATCTTTATTCTGCAATTTTGCACCATGAAGGTGTACGTTGCCCAACAGAATTATCACATTGGTAACTTTTTGCTGAACAGGGAGAAAATGCTTGGTGAGGTAGAATTAGCCAGGCAACATGGAGCTGATTTGGTAGTTTTTTCTGAGCTTTCTGTTTGCGGATATCCTCCAAGGGATTTTTTAGAGTTTGAAGATTTCATACTTGAGGCAGAAGCTACTGTAGCAGAAATTGCAAAATACAGTCGGGATATAGGCATATTGGTCGGAGCACCTACCAGGAATCCGCAGAAAGAGGGCAAAGATCTTTTTAATTCTGCCATCTTGCTTTATGAAGGGCAGATACATGGAGTTGCACACAAAACTTTATTACCCAATTATGATGTATTTGATGAATACAGGTATTTTGAGCCAGCTTACAATTGGAACATTATACCATTCAAAGGGAAAAAAATAGCAGTCACTATTTGTGAGGACATCTGGAATTTAGGTGATAATCCATTGTACAGGGTTTGTCCCATGGATGAGCTGATGAAACAATCACCAGATTTAATGATCAATATTTCTGCATCTCCATTTGATTATGATCATGATGAGGACCGCAAAGAGGTGATTCGATTAAATGTTTTGAAATACAAACTTCCAATGATTTACTGCAATGCAGTCGGCGCACAAACAGAAATCATTTTTGATGGAGGTAGTTTGGTATACGCAGCAAATGGTGAGCTAAAATATGAATTATCCTATTTTAAAGAGGATGCTGTTTGGGTTGAAACAGATGAACTCATAGGTGAGGTCAATCCAATGCATCAGGTTCATTCAAAGATCGCAGTGGATATGCGTGTTGCAAAAACAACTGATCCCGATCAGATTATTGGCTATCTCACCAACAACAATAACATTGCACAAATAAAGTCAGCGCTGGTACTGGGTATAAAAGATTATTTTTTGAAGCTAGGATTCAAGAAGGCAATACTGGGAAGCAGTGGCGGAATTGATTCTGCAGTTGTACTATCATTGGCAGTTGAAGCACTTGGTGCAGAAAATGTAACAGCTATTTTGATGCCATCTCCCTATTCAAGTACTCATTCAATTGATGATGCAGTTCAATTGAGTAAAAATCTTGGAAATCCTTATCACATTATTGGTATAGGTGATTTGTATAATAGTTTTTTAACTGCTTTGGATCCTTTGTTTACCGGAACAAACTTTGGAGTAGCAGAAGAGAATATTCAAAGCAGGAGCCGCGGTAACCTTCTCATGGCCATCGCCAATAAATTTGGTTATGTATTGTTGAATACTTCTAACAAAAGCGAATTGGCAACAGGTTATGGTACTTTGTATGGCGATATGGCTGGTGGATTGAGTGTAATTGGTGATTTGTATAAAACACAGGTTTATGCATTGGCACAACATTTCAATTCAGTTGAAGAAATTATTCCTGAAAATATCCTGATCAAAGCACCTTCAGCAGAGCTCAGGCCCAATCAAAAAGACAGTGATAGCTTACCGGAATATGATGTGCTCGACAAAATCTTGTATTTCTATATTGAAAGAAGAAAGGGTCCGTCTGAAATCATTGCAATGGGCTTCGACGAAACTTTGGTTAAAAAGACACTGCGATTGGTTAACTTGAACGAGTACAAACGAAATCAATTTTGCCCTATCATTCGTGTAAGTACAAAAGCATTTGGAGTCGGAAGAAGATTACCCATCGTTGCTAAATATTTAAGTTGATGGAATTAAACCATGTACTATAATGAAAGGACTCGTTTATAAATCGACTGGAAGTTGGTACATGGTAAAAGGAGAAGACGAACATGTTTACCAAGCGCGACTCAAAGGAAAATTTAAGATAAAAGATATTACATCCACCAATCCAATTGCAGTAGGAGATGAAGTTGTTTTTGAAATGGAAGATGAGGCTGAAAACAGAACAATCATCACGGAGTTGATTCCCAGACGAAATTATGTCAATCGAATTTCTCCAGCCAACAAACGTCAACACCATATAATTGCTTCAAACCTCGATCAGTCGCTTTTAATTGCAACCATCAAAGATCCAAGAACTTCTATCGGGTTTATTGATCGTTTTCTGGTAACCTGCGAAGCTTTTCACATTCCTCCCATTGTCGTCTTTAATAAATCAGATCTGCACGAAGAATACGAAACAGCTGTGTACGAAGACCGTAAGGCGATGTATGAAAAAGTAGGGTACAAAGTTTTACTTACCTCTGTCGAAGAGAAAGAAGGTCTGGAGGAATTAAAAGAAGTATTGTATGGAAAAACCACTTTGATCAGCGGACATTCCGGTGTTGGGAAGTCGAGTATCATCAACGCAATTTTAGAGGGAGCAAATATCAGAACCATGGAAGTGAGTGATTGGAGTGGGAAAGGGATGCATACAACAACATTTGCAGAGATGCATGATATGCCTGATGGTGGTAAAATTATCGATACCCCTGGAATGCGAGAATTTGCTATTGCTGACATCAGCAAGGATGAGCTTTCACATTATTTCCCTGAAATGAAAATGCGCTTGAATGATTGTCAGTTTAACAATTGTATGCATATCAATGAGCCTGGCTGTGCAATCAAGCAAGCTGTGGTTGATGGCGAAATTCACGAGGAGCGATACGTGAGTTATTGTACTATACTTGATTCTATTGAGGACAAAAAATGGTGATTATTTTTTAAACCAGCTGCTGTATGTTACATAATTTTCAGCAATACGGTTAATTTCCCCTTTAATTTTTTCTTCTGAAATATCTTTCACTTTTTTCGCTGGAACACCTGCAAAGATTGATCCTGGAGGAACTATTGTTCCTTCAAGCACCACAGCACCAGCTGCAATAATTGAATTTTTGCCAATTACGGCCCTGTCCATTACAATTGCACCCATTCCAATCAAAACATCATCTTCTATGGTACATCCATGTACAATGGCATTGTGTCCAATACTGACATGATTACCAATGGTTGTACCATTTTTTTCAAAAGTACCATGGATGACAGCGTTGTCCTGTATGTTGACCTTATTACCAATCTTGATAAAATTGACATCACCTCTAACGACTGCATTGAACCAGATGCTGCAATCATCACCCATCGTAACTTCTCCCACAATGGTTGCATTGGGAGCTATGTATGCATTGTTGCCGAAACTGGGCGTAAAATCTCTTACGGAAAGAATGAAAGGCATATTTTTTCTTAAAGTTATTGCATATTCAGGAACTTTGCAGCAATGAACCAGCGTGAATTATTTCTCAGACATGTTGCTCAAACATCTTCAGCACCTCTAGCATTGGAGATCATAAAAGCAGAAGGCACAAAGATGTGGGACAAGCAGGGTAAAATGTATACCGATCTTATCAGTGGTATCAGTGTGTGTAATGTGGGGCATCGCAACCCTGCTGTTTTAGCAGCCATACACAAACAGCTGGATGCTTATATGCACATCATGGTTTATGGTGAATTGATTGAATCGCCTCAAGTTCAATATGCACATCAACTTGCATCCCTGCTTCCAGAAAAACTGAATTCAGTTTATTTTACCAACTCTGGTGCTGAAGCTACTGAGGGGGCTATGAAATTGGCTAAACGAGTGACAGGCAGGACAAACATAGTTGCTTTTAAGAATTCTTATCATGGATCCACTCAGGGGGCGTTGAGTGTAATGGGGGATGAGTACTGGCGAAATGCTTACAGACCATTATTACCCGGAGTTGTTCATGCAGATTATAATCTGGGCAGTGCTTTTGACTTTATTGATTGCAATACAGCTTGTGTAATAGCTGAACCTGTACAAGCAGAAATGGGTGTATTAGCTCCCGATAAAGAATGGCTGCAATTGCTAAGAAAAAAATGTGATGAAGTAGGAGCTTTGCTCGTGTTTGATGAAATACAGACTGGCTTTGGCAGAACTGGGACATTATTTGCTTTTGAGAAGTATGGGATTGTACCTGACATTTTGTTGCTCGGTAAAGCTTTGGGTGGTGGTATGCCATTGGGCGCGTTTGTCTCAAGCACCAGCAACATGAATACATTTACTGATCATCCAGTTCTGGGTCACATCACTACTTTTGGTGGGCATCCCGTTTGCTGTGCGGCTGGACTGGCTGCTTTACATTTTTTATTGGATCAGCAATTAATCAATGGAGTAGCCCAAAAATCTAAATTGTTTAAATCGCTGCTTGTTCATCCTCTGATCAATCAAGTAAGAGCAGAAGGCTTGTTAATGGCAATCGACTTTGATTCTTATGAACTCAATAAAAATATTATTGATCGATCTATTGAAAAAGGGGTATTTACAGATTGGTTTTTATTTGCTTCCAATTGCATGAGAATTGCTCCACCATTGATTATTACGGAAGATGAAATACGTTCAGCTTGTTCAGTAATACTTGAATGCTGTGATGAATATGCCAATCATTAAAATGAGAATCTGAAACTGCCAAAGATTCCAAATCTTTTGTAACTCTCAATTGGTAATGGTCTTGGTGCTATTCGCCAGACTAAATCAACCCTGAAAAATCTCAGAATATTGTCGACTCCTGTACCCAATTCCATATATGTTCTTCCGTTTAAACTGGTGAATGGGAAATCTGTTTTTAAATTCAATGCTGCATTCTTATCGCTCATACTGCCCCATAGAATTTTGGCGTTCCAAAATTGACGCAGCTTTAATTTTTTATTCTGAGGTAATAACCTGAAAATTCCTCTTCCTATATTATGTTCGATATTGAATCCTCCATATTCATCAAATATGTACTCATACCTGTTCATCAGGTTGAAGGCATATTTATTGTAATAATATATTTCATTACCTGGTGCTATGTTCAGTAACATATACGGTAAAGTGCCCCATACTTTACCTGCGTATGCGCCATAATAGATGTTCCCTATTGGCGGAATTTTTAAATAGTCGCTGATGCTAAAGGTTGCTTTAGTATAGGAGTAGCCGCTATTCAATATGCCCTTTATTCCTTTTGAATAATTCAATTCAATGACTGGGTAGTCGCTGCCTAGACTGGTTCTGAAAAAGTCATCTTGAAGAAATCTTTCCAGGTAGGCAAATCTGAGACGTACATTAAATTGAAAGTCGTTGAAATTGCCTGGAAAATCAGTAGCTGAAAAATCTCTTTTTCCAGGTAAATCTTTTATAGGATTGTAAATTTTTCTATGAAGACTACTGGTAAGCGACAAGCCTGTTCGCCATTCTTTGAAGTATTCTATTTTCTGCTCTTCAATGTTGATTAGTTTTATAGGAACCTGTTCTTTGCGCGCAGCGAGAGCAAATACATTATCGTAACCTACTTCATCATAGTAAGTCTGTCCATAGTCCAAATCATTTTTATAGAGCAGTCTTATGCTGCTTCTGGGATCTTTTCCCAACATGAAAAGGGTTTCGAATTTCCCCTTGAGTCTCATGTCTTTCGTTCCATATGCGAGATAAGATGAAAAATAAATATTTCTGTTGAAATGATAATTTGTTCCTAAGTCAAAGCGAAGTCGCAAGCCTTCGTACGAGTTTCCACTGATCCAGTTCATCCACGGTCCAATTTCATAATTGCCCACAAAGCGATAGCCTGTACCAATAAAACTCAGCCATTCTGAATAGCTTTCAAACTCAGGCATACTCAGCAAGCTGTCTGCCATTTTATAAAAATTACGCTCATTTTTATTAAGGGCTTCGTGTCTGTTTACTTGCCAGAAGTTATCAGGTTTTTCTAGTGCATCATTGGCGACTATCACCAATTCCTTTCTTTTATCATCCTTTACTTCTGATAATATTGAATTGGGAGGCGTAGCTTGGTTGATTAAAATCTTATTGTAGGTTGTTGTTTTCCTACCAATTAGGCTAAGGTTCTTTGCTCCGGTAAGATTAAAATTCGCAATGAATTTATCTTTTGCTAAAAACCAGATGCTATCCTGTATCAATTGGTACTCTTGTACGATACTCAATTTTTCGATAAAATTGATATTGGTACCTGGAGACACCTGTAAATTCATTTTTTGTACTGCAAAGCTGGAATCAGCAATCCATACATCTCCTTGAAAAGTATTTTCACCCTTGCGTTTCGGGAAGAAGACCAACCGTAAAAACTTTTTGCCTGCTACGTATTGGGTATCAGCTAGTTTATAATTGTAGTAAAGGTCACCATCATTGCTAATTGGGCTAACATACTGTCTGTCGAATACCGGAATAAAGTTTTTATAAACGTTTACGTTTTGATACATGCCACCTAGAAACTTTGAAACGGATTCGTTTTTCAGCCCAATTGTTTTACTGGCACGAATAATCTCTCTGCTTTTATTTGGATCTTTTTGACTGTAATAGTCTGAAATATTTTCAACGAGATAGATAGGTAAGATCGGAGTCGATTCACTTGTTGTATCTACATTGTTTAAGATGAACTTGAAAGGTTTTGGTGGCAGAAATCCCTTCTGCATCTTCTCTACTTTCACATTATTGAGATCAATTTCAAGTTTGTTGTATAATTCATAGGAATAGTTGTCGAATCTGCTTCTGTCGTTTCTTTCTTTATTTCTAACCACTTTTCTCCAAAGTAAATATCCCTTACTGAATTTACTTTTGACTACAACTTCATTGTTGCTTTTTCTTCTTTCCATCTTGATGAGCAAATTGATTTTATCAAGAGTCGTGTCTATCAGTATATATTGGTCTTCAAATCCTGCATAAGAAATGATCAGTGTGTCGCTTGGCCACGAACGTAGATTAAAGGTAAAAGATCCTGAAGAGTCGCTTAACTTGCCTATTGTGGATTTGTAAAATGCAACGGAGGCAAACGGGATGACTTCTTCTGAATGACTATCCCTTATTTTCCCATTGATTTGTTTGAGCTGTGCTTTACCCTGTTCAGCAATAATCAATAGTATGCCCATAAGCAAAAAAGAAATGCTTCTCCTCATCAACTCTAGGGTTGTTGTCTGTATCAAGGGCATCAAATTTGGCAATTTATCTTACTTGCTCAGGTGCATGCTTCTTTCTTTGTAAAGTGTTCTGAAGTAAGGATCTCTCAGGTCTTTTACAAAGCGAATTGCTTCACCTGTTGATTTCATTTCAGGACCAAGTTCTTTACTTACCCCTGGAAATTTATCAAAACTGAAGACTGGTTCTTTGATGGCAAATCCTTCCAATTTCTTCTCGTATTGGAAGTCTTTAATTTTGTGTGTTCCCATCATTATTTTAGTAGCAATATTCAAATAAGGAATTTGGTATGCTTTAGCAATAAATGGTGTTGTTCTTGATGCACGTGGGTTGGCTTCAATTACAAATACTTGTCCATTTTTTATTGCAAACTGAATATTGATTAGTCCTCTGATGTTTAACGCTCTCGCAATCTTTTCAGCATAGAATTCCATGGTTGTTACTTCCAAAGGAGTCAGGTTAAATGCTGGTAATACCGCATTGCTGTCGCCACTATGGATACCAGCTGGCTCAATATGTTCCATCACGCCCATTACGTGGAATTCCTCTCCATCAAAAATGCCATCGATTTCAGCTTCCTGACAACGATCAAGGAAATGGTCAATCAATATTTTATTATCGGGTATGTGTTTAAGAAGACTTACCACTGCAGATTCCAATTCCTCGTCGTTGATTACAATCCTCATCCTTTGACCTCCCAATACATAAGAAGGTCGAACCAAAACTGGATAACCAACTTTTTTTGCAACCTCAACAGCATCGTCAACGTCATAAGCTGTCCCATATTCAGGATAAGGGATACCAAGGCTTTTCAGCATATCGCTGAAACGACCTCTGTCTTCTGCAATATCCATATTGTCAAAAGACGTTCCTATGATTTTGATTCCTTTCTTGTGTAATTTTTCTGCAAGTTTCAATGCGGTTTGTCCACCAAGCTGCACAATCACACCCTCTGGCTTTTCATACTCAATCAATTCCCAAAGGTGTTCCCAGTAAACAGGTTCAAAATACAATTTATCTGCAATGTCAAAGTCTGTTGATACAGTTTCTGGATTACAGTTCACCATGATGGCTTCAAATCCACATTCTTTGATAGCGAGTAGACCGTGTACACAGCAATAATCAAACTCAATACCTTGACCAATTCTGTTTGGACCTGATCCAAGTACAATAATTTTTTTCTTGTCGCTTACCTTACTTTCATTGGTGCCTTCATTCTCAAAACTGCTGTAGAAATAAGGTGTTTTTGCTTCAAATTCAGCTGAGCAGGTATCTACCATTTTGTATACACGCTTGATGCCAGCTGCTTTTCTTTTCTCATACAAGGCATCTTCAGTGCCATCTTGCATGATTCTGCAAATCTGTTCATCACTAAAGCCATGGTGTTTGGCTTTTTTGATCAATTCTATTGGCAGTGTTTCAAATTTGTATTTCGCAATTTCTTTTTCTATTTCTACAATTTTTTGGATCTCATAAATGAACCATCTGTCGATACGAGTAGCCTGACAAATTGTTTTCACACTGATGCCCATCATCAATGCATCCTTGATGCGGAAGACCCTGTCCCATTTAGGCGTTTTAAGATATTCTACGATTTCATCTGCGTGCATTAAGCTCTTGCCGTAGTAACCTAATCCAACTGCATTGTTTTCCAAACTCTGACAAGCTTTCTGAATGGCTTCTGTAAAGCTGCGACCAATGGACATTACTTCACCAACGGATTTCATTTGTAATCCAAGTGTGTCATTGGCTCCTTTGAATTTATCAAAATTCCATCTCGGAACTTTTACAATTACATAATCCAATGCAGGTTCGAAGTATGCGGATGTTGTTTTGGTAATTTGGTTCTTCAGTTCATCCAGGCTATATCCCAAAGCGAGCTTGGCAGCAATTTTTGCAATTGGATATCCTGTTGCTTTTGATGCAAGGGCAGAAGAACGGCTCACCCTTGGGTTGATTTCAATGGCGATGATTTCTTCGGTTTCCGGGTTCAGCGCAAACTGAATATTGCATCCGCCAGCAAAATTGCCCAGATCTCTCATTATTCGTATGGAGGTATTCCTCATCAATTGGAATGCAGTATCGCTCAGGGTCATTGCAGGAGCCACCGTGATGGAGTCTCCAGTATGAACTCCCATTGGATCAAAATTCTCAACAGTACATATAATTGCAACATTGTCCTTGCTGTCTCTTAATAACTCCAATTCAAATTCTTTCCAACCTAAAACGGCTTTTTCAACCAATACTTCATGAATTGGAGAAGCGGATAAACCACGGTTCAGAGCTTCATCCAGTTGATCTTTGCTGTGCACAAAACCGCCACCGGTCCCGCCTAGTGTAAATGAGGGACGAATAACCAATGGGAATCCAATTTCCTGCGCAAATTCTTTTCCTTCTAAAAATGAGTTTGCTGTTTTGGCTGTCGCGACTGGAATTTCCATTTGAATCATCCACTGTCGGAACTTTTCCCTGTCCTCTGCTTTATCAATCGCTTTTATATCAACACCTATCAGTCTAACATTGTATTTTTCCCAGATGCCCAATTCCTCCGCCTCTTTTGCCAGGTTCAAAGCAGTCTGACCACCCATGGTTGGTAATACAGCATCAATCTGGTTTTCTTTTAAGATGGTTTCAATGCTTTCCACATTGAGGGGGAGCAAATAAACCCTATCAGCCATCATTGGGTCGGTCATGATAGTAGCAGGATTAGAATTGATCAGAATCACTTTTACCCCTTCTTCTCTAAGGCTTCTGGCTGCTTGAGAACCCGAATAATCAAATTCACAAGCTTGTCCAATAATGATGGGCCCTGAACCGATAATCAAAACTGAACCTATTGAAGCGTCTTTTGGCATAAAAGGGATTTTTTAGTGGATGAAGGGCACAAAAAAACCGGGATGTACCCGGAGTGCAAATGTAATGTTTGGAATCTACTTTTCGACAGGAAAAGCAGTTGATTATTTCAAGAAAATCTAATCTGTTGATAGTTGGTGGGAAAATCAGGCTTGATTGTGATAAGCAGCCATCTCGTAGTCTTCTACGATATCTTTCTGTTCGAATTCAGACAGCTTAATTGCGTCTTTTTCAATATTTCGGTCTTCCTTCCTTTTGCTTACACCAAAAAGTGTAGCAACGGAGGCAAAAATTAGTACGAATTTGGTAAAAAGTGTTTTCATGAGCTTATATAGTATATAGACAATACAAGAGGTAAATATGTTGTATGTAAAAGCTGTTTTTTTTAAAAAAACGTCAACTTTCCTTATTTTATTGCCTGTTCATAAAAAGCCTGGTATTTTTTTGAATTTTTGCTATTTCCCCCTGCTCTTTCTTATCTCGGGAATAGTATCTGATGATTATGGTTCCATTTTTTGTGGGAGAAACAACCCGAACAGTTTCTTTATCTGTAGGAAGGGATTTGTTTTGTGTTAATGCTATCTGAAAATGTGTATGCTTAAAACTTTCTTTTTTCAGTATTGCAAAATGTGCGGTATTTGATTGGTAAAATGCGATTGAAAAATAGGCTAAATCCACTGGAATATCACCGCTCAACTGTAACTCTCCATTACTTAAATCATAGAATGCAATTGAATAGATTATATCAGGATTAGGTGTATATGGGGTTGCTGGTGAGGGGTATTTTGTATGAATCAGTATATTTTTCTTTGCATCCAGTTTGTACTCAATACCCATTTGAAAAAAATAAGGATAAACAAAGAGGTACATATATATACCCAGCAAAAAGAGAAGGATTGCTATGGTGAATCTTAATCTCAAAGTTTTGTTATTCGGGGTAAATTGAATGATTGAGATTCTAGATCAGATAAAGGAGGAAGATATATGCGATAACACAATACAAAACGTCCTTGCTTTGGTGAGGGAAGCCAATTACCGGAAGTTATTTTATTGCTAATTGTAAAAGTGTATGGTTCTCCTTCCTTAATATTCAAGGAAGTTCCATTGAAGTGATATTTTTCTATTGGGTTCGGAACCAAAAAATAATTTTCATCATACAATGTTATACTCCAGTTTTTTGAAGTTGGCGCAATTCCTGATATTTTATAATTATTTATTGATTGGAGTAAGTTTCCTTTTTCGTCATTTGAAGCAATGAAATAGGTTATTTCTTTATTTGGTAGGGCGTAAATGCCAATTTTGGTGCGAACGGCTTTTTCAAGTACTGACTCTTCTTCCTTGTCAATCTTGAAACTTGTCTTCCAAGAAGAGTTGATTTTTTTGTTATACAACTGCGATGAATAAGATAGTATCATATGTCCAACAAAGGCACCAAATATTGGGGCTATGATAATTATCCAAAGAGTGAAACGCTTCAACATGGTTATACAGATTGAGTCAAGGTACTCATTTTAAAGATTTTTTTCTTCAAGCTTTGGCTTTAGTTTTGCGCCATGAAAAGAAATTTACTTTTTTTCTTGATGCTGGGAGTTGGGTTTTGTTCTGGATATGCACAGCCCAAAGATTTACCTGAATATTTTGCTTATCCGCTTTCCATTAAGCCAAAGTTGAATGCCAATTTTGGTGAAATGCGTCCCAATCATTTTCACATGGGATTGGATTTGTCCACTGAATCCAGAGAAAATTTGCCGGTTTATGCTCCTGCAGATGGATTTATTTCCAGAATGAAGATTGAAACTGGAGGATT
This sequence comes from uncultured Sphingobacterium sp., assembly GCA_964631755.1. Lineage (GTDB taxonomy): Bacteria > Bacteroidota > Bacteroidia > Chitinophagales > Chitinophagaceae > Pollutibacter. Next base: position 13,376 of record CAZVYI010000025.1, read on the forward strand.
TGGCAGAGCGATTTACCTGGATCATCCTAATGGTACTACCACGCTTTACGCGCATATGAATCAATTCATTCCAGCTGCTGAAGATTACCTGGAACAACAACAATATGCCCAACAAACCTGGAAAATTGATTTGAAAGTTCCAGCAAGTATTTTACCAGTAAAAAAAGGACAACTCATTGGGTATAGCGGAAATACAGGAGCTTCACAAGGTCCGCATGTTCATTTTGAGATCAGAGATACCAAGACCGAAAATTGCCTGAATCCATTAAGGTTTCGCTTTTTATTGCCAGATGTTACGCCACCTGATGTATCAAAGGTTGTATTCTATGATAGGGATAAGAGCATATACGAGCAAAGTCCAGTGGTTTATCCCTTGGTGAGAAAGAGCGGAGGTTATGAAATTGCCAGCAGAGTAGAACTTCCATTTGAAAACGTTTTTATTGCTATTCAAGCAACTGATAGAATAACGGGTGTGCCCAATTCAAATGGAATTTATGCAAGCCATTTAAAAGTGGATAACCAATGGGTTGCATCTTTTACATTAGATAATATTAGTTACGATCAAACCAGGTACCTGAATGGGCACATTGATTTCCAACACAGGATGAAGGGTGGGGCCTATTTTCAAATGCTTTTTCCGGCAAAGAAAATGGATCTTTCTGTATATAAACTGAAGGACAAGAATTTTATTTCAATCAATGAAGTAGAGCAAAATTGTGAGATAGAGGTATTGGATGCTTATGAAAATAAATCAACTGTAAAATTTTCAATCAAGCGTAGGTCGGGAAGTTCGCCAGTTGTACAAAAGAATGGACAACTTATGAAGGCAGGTGAAGTAAATGTATTTGAAGATGAGCGTATTCAGTTTGTCTTTAATGAGGATGCATTCTATGATGATTTTCATTTTAATTTACAATCCATTTACGCAAGTGAAGCTCATGCTGCTTCATCAGTTTTTCAAACTCTCCCGGCAGATATTCCTGTCCAGAGTTATTTCAAAGTACGCATAAAACCCAGTAAGGACCTGGATTTGTTAGACACTGACAGATTAGTGGTAAAAAGGAATTTCAGAGGAAAGACTGAAATCAAGAAAGCAACCAAGGAAATAGATGGATTCAGTGCATCCTTTAGAGATTTTGGATTTTTTCAATTGTTACAAGACGTGCAACCACCTCAGCTATCAACCCATTTGCATCAGGGGGCTAAATTAACCAAGGGTTCCAGAATACATTTTGATGTCATTGATGATCTTAAAGTCATAAAGGAGTTTAAGGTTACAGTGGATGGTCAATACTTGTTGTTTAAACCTTCGGGAGTGAGATATTCTTATGTGGTTGATGAACATTTCCCAAAAGGTGAACATAAGCTTAAGGTTTTTGTTATGGACGAAGCAGGTAATACTGTGTCAAAAGAATTTCAAATCACTAGAAACTAAACCTATGTCCATTCAAGAAGGAAAAAAAGCTCCATCCTTTACTGCAGTTGATCAGGATGGTGAGAAAATCAAGTTAGCTGATTTCAAAGGAAAAAAACTTGCTCTATATTTTTATCCCAAAGATGACACGAGCACTTGTACAGTTCAGGCTTGTAATTTAAGAGACGGATTCAAGGTGCTTGAAAAGAAAGGTATTACAGTTATTGGAGTGAGTCCAGATGATGGGAAATCACATTTAAAATTTATCGCTAAACACAAGCTGCCATTTAGAATTATTGCAGATACAGATAAAAAATTAGTAGAAAAGTATGGTGTGTGGGGTGAAAAACAACTCTATGGTAACAAATACATGGGTGTGTTCAGAACTACTTTTCTTATTGATGAAAACGGTGTTGTTGTAAAGGTGATAGCAAAACCTAAAGTGAAGGAGCACGCAGCAGAAATTGCTGCTGGATTTGGATTATAACATCCATTCAATTTCACCATGGTTGATTGTTTCGTTTGATTCTCGTTTGATCAACAATTGTCCATTTGCATTTACGCCTTCAACAATTGCATTAAATGTTTGTCCCTCTTTTTTAAACGAAACAATCTGATTTAATTTAAATAAATCCAGGTTATATGCTTGCAACTGCCTATCAAAGTGACCAGCTTTCAGTTCTGTATAGCGCTGGTTGAGAAACAAGCACAATTCCTTTGCCAAAGTTTTTGCATCAAACATTTTACCAGTAATTTGTTTTAGGGAGACAGGCTTTTTGCTTATGTTGCCAAAATCAACCTGATTGATATTGATACCAATACCAATGATTGCTTTTTCCCAGGTATTACCTTTTATCACATTTTCGATCAAAATTCCACCTGCCTTTCTGTCACGCCAATAAAGATCATTTGGCCATTTTATGCAGGTTTCGTCACCAGCGTATTTGATGAAAAAGTCTCTGCAGCCAAGTGCCGTTGCACAGGAGAGCTCGAATTGAGCATCAATTTTAAGCCATTTGGCGTCAATAATCAGCGTCATTATTATGTTTTCGCCTTTCTTACTTTCCCAGACATGATTTTTTTGGCCTCTTCCCTGGGTTTGTTCATCTGCAAAGATGAGCATACCATCCTTTGCCAGTCCCTCTTTAACCAGACCTTTGGCATAGTTATTGGTACTATCAATTGTTGGCAATATGATAAAAGGTTCGCCGATCATGTTATCTCCAAAAAACGGACTGAAATTATCCTTATTTTTGAGCAAGATACTCAAGGAACAATTAAAAAATCAGCATTTGACATCAAGACTTGAAGAAGCAGTACCCTTAAAAAGAGTAAGCAGATTAACAAGAAGCAGTAAGATCCTCAAAGTGATCATTAATGCCATCCAGGATAAAAAAGGAGAACATATTGTATCGTTAGATCTCCGAAAGATACCTGAAGCTGTAGCCGACTTTTTTATCATATGTGAGGCCAGTTCATCCGTGCAGGTCAGAGCCATCGCAGATTGGGTGGAAGAGTCCGTGAAAAAACAATGTGGTGAGCCTCCATATAAGCATGAAGGCCATTCTGCAAGCCAGTGGGTTTTGATCGACTATGTAAATGTAGTAGTACATGTATTCCAAAGTGAAACCAGAAAGTTTTACAGGCTGGAAGAAATGTGGAGTGATGGCGTTGCAGCATCAGAGGATGGTGAAGAAAAGCAGAAACCTGTCAAAAAAACTGCTGTAAAACCAGCTGCCCCTAAGAGAACAAAGAAATCTGTAAAGTAACAACGAATTGATATGAATCAGGAAGAGAACAAGAACGAAAAGAGGCAGAATCCATTTTCCTCGTTTAAACGAAATAAGGAAAATGGAGGTAACGGACCTTTGCCAAAGGCTCCTAAATTCAGTTTTTACTGGATTTATGTTATTGCTGCAGTGATGTTAATTGGCTATCAGGTCATGCGCGGAGTTAGTCCCGATGCCAGCACCATCACAGAACTGGAGTTCAGGCAAAAATTGCTGGAAAGAAACCATGTTGAAAAACTTGAGCCAGTAAAAAATAAAGGAGTAGTTAGGGTATACATCAAACAGGATAGCTTGAGCAATCCTATTTATGAAACCTTGATTGGTGCAAAAAAGCTGGTTCATGCGAAGGCATCTAAAGGACCACATTTCCAGTTTAGTTATTCGAAAGTGGATGATTATCAAGAGAACATCGATAAATATTTTAGTGAACACCCTAACGTTACACCAGTAAAGGTTGATCCTGTAAGTGATCCTGAATTTTTTGGTCCTTTACTCAATTTCCTTTTCCCTTTGTTGATGTTCGGTTTGCTCTTTGTGCTCATGATGAGGAAAATGGGTGGTGGAGCCGGCGGAGCTGGAGGCGGTGGCATTTTCAATATTGGAAAGTCAAAAGCACAATTGTTTGATAAAGGAACAAAAGTCAATATCACCTTTACCGATGTAGCTGGATTAGATGAAGCCAAGCAGGAAGTGATGGAGATTGTAGACTTCTTGAAAAATCCAAAGAAATATACAGCACTTGGTGGTAAGATTCCGAAAGGTGCTTTATTGGTTGGACCTCCAGGAACTGGTAAGACCTTGCTGGCTAAAGCAATGGCCGGGGAAGCACAGGTTCCATTCTTCTCTATGTCTGGTTCAGATTTTGTCGAAATGTTTGTTGGTGTTGGTGCCAGCAGGGTTCGTGATTTGTTTAAACAAGCCAGAGAGAAAGCGCCATGTATTATTTTCATCGATGAGATTGATGCCATTGGTAGAGCCCGTGGTAAAAATGTGATGATGAGCAATGATGAACGTGAGAATACATTGAATCAGTTGCTTGTAGAGATGGATGGGTTTGGAGGTGACAGCGGAATCATTATTCTCGCAGCAACCAACAGGCCAGATGTATTGGACAGTGCATTATTAAGACCTGGAAGATTTGACAGACAAATCAGTATTGATAAGCCTGATGTAAAAGGAAGAGAAACTATTTTCTTGGTACACCTCAAGCCAATCAAAAGATCAGAGAAATTGGATATTCACAAACTGGCTGAACAGACTCCTGGCTTTGCTGGTGCTGATATTGCCAATGTTTGTAATGAGGCTGCATTGATTGCTGCTCGTAAAGGGAAGTCTGAAGTAGATATGGATGATTTTCAAGATGCAATTGATAGGGTGATAGGTGGATTGGAGAAGAAAAATAAAATCATCTTGCCAGAAGAGAAAAAAATCATTGCCTATCATGAAGCAGGTCATGCGGTATGTGGATGGTACCTTGAACATGCTTATCCTTTATTAAAAGTTACCATTGTGCCAAGAGGTGTTGCTGCATTGGGTTATGCTCAGTATACTCCTAAAGAGCAATACCTGTATAATACTGAACAGCTGCAAGATCAGATGTGTATGACACTGGGCGGAAGAGCCAGTGAAGAAATTTTCTTCGGTAAAATTTCTACTGGTGCACAAAATGATTTGCAGCAAGTGACGAAAATGTCTTACGCCATGGTTACCGTTTACGGTATGAGTGAAAAAGTAGGTAATGTGAGCTTTTATGATCCTCAGCAAGAAAGCACCTTTACAAAACCATATAGTGAAGAGACTGGTAAACTGATTGATAACGAAGTAAGGAGTTTGGTTGAACAAGCTTACAAGCGCACACTTCACTTGCTTTCTGAAAAGAAAAATGAAGTGGAGAAAATTGCTTTGGCATTGCTGGATAGGGAAGTATTGCATCAACAGGATGTAGAAGATTTGATCGGTAAAAGGCCTTATGGTGAAAAGAAAATATTTGCGGACGATCCTGTAGAAGTAATTACCGAAGTTGAGCCAAAACCAGAACAAGGAAATACATCTTCAGAGGGTTTATAAACAAGCTAAAGCATGGAAGCATCTTCTGGAAAAGAAGCCATTTTGAAAAATATCAGGAAGGCGCTTGTTCACTCTACTGATATTCCTTACCCTGCAATTGAAAAAGCTGAATTTTCATTTAATACACCAAATGAGGATTTGGCAGTTTTATTTGCAGAGAAATTTTCATCCCTACTGGGAAAATTTTCATTTTGTGATTCAGAGGAAGATTTGGTTCAACAGATTTCTGAATTGGTTGAAGTCAAGAATTGGGAAGAAGTTTATTGTACTGATGAGAACATTAAATCGGCTTTTTCTTCTTTTGGTTTCAAATCATTTTCCAATAAAGACCTCAAAGATGTTGATGTCTCCATTACCATTTGTGAAGTGTTGGTAGCAAGAACAGGCACATTGGTTTTGAGTAGTGCTGTTTCTTCCGGAAGAACAACAAGTGTATACGCGCCTGTACACATTTGTATTGCAAAAGTTAGTCAGCTTGTATATGATGTAAAAGATGCTATTGCTTTTTTGCAAACAAAGTATGGGGGGCAATTACCATCCATGATTAGTTTTGCAACTGGACCAAGTCGTACAGCAGATATTGAAAAAACCTTGGTGGTAGGGGTGCATGGTCCAAAAGAAGTGTATTGCTTCATGCTTGATAAATAAACGGGTTCAATTCCATTACTGATTATATTTGAACATGCAAATACCCGCAGGAAAAAAGGTTTACTTTTTGTCTGATTTCCACCTAGGGGTGCCAGATCATGCATCAAGTTTGGCAAGGGAAAAAAAGATAGTCTCTTTTTTGGATCATGCTAAAAAAGATGCAGCAATGATTTTTGTGGTGGGTGATTTATTTGATTTTTGGTTTGAATACAGAACTGTTGTGCCTAAGGGGTATGTAAGAATTTTGGGGAAACTTGCTGAGTTAACCGACAATAATATTCCAGTCCATTTTTTTGTAGGAAACCACGACATGTGGATGTCTGGTTATTTTGAAAAAGAATTAGGCATTCCAGTATTTTTTGACAATAGGACCTACACTTTTAATGGTAAAAAATTTTTAGTGGGACATGGAGATGGACTAGGTCCAGGTGATCATGGCTATAAGTTCATTAAAAAAGTATTTAGAAATCCAATATGTCAGTTTTTATTTGGTCTGCTCCCTCCTTTTTTTGGTATTTCGTTGGCTAACTTTTTCAGTAAACGCAGCAGAATCATGACTGGATCCAACGACGAAAAGTTTCTTGGTGAAGAAAAAGAATGGCTTGTGGTATACACAAAAGAAAAACTAAAAGAAGAACATTTTGATTTTTTTGTTTTTGGACATCGTCATTTGCCTATCGATTTTCAATTGAATGAGCGAAGCCGTTATATCAATTTGGGAGATTGGATAAAGTACAATTCATATGCTGAGTTTGATGGTGATCAGTTGTATTTAAAGTATCATCAATAATATGAAAGCTGTTTCTCTTTTCATATTGATTAACATGCTGACTGTTGAAGTATTCACACAGGATCTTACTATATTAACATTGACCAAGACCATAAAAGGAGAGTTTGATTATTTTGTTCCAGATGAATTAGGAAATGTGTTTGGACTTACTAAATCCGGCCAATTGAAAAAGTACAACAATAACCTCGATTCAATGGGCGTTTTTAATGATGTTCGCCGATTTGGAAAGTTGTATTCTATTTCAGCTGATAACCCTCTGAGAACTGTGTTGTATTTTAAAGAGTATCGTACAATTTTGGTTTTGGATAGATTGATGCAAGTGGTCAATAAAATTGATTTGAGAAAAGCTGGAATTTTTCAAGTGAAGGCTGTCGCCCAGAGTTATGATAATCTATTTTGGGTATATGATGAGCAAGAAAGCAAATTGAAGAAAATCGATGAAGAAGGAAAGCTTGTTTTTGCTACTGCTGATTTGCGATTGGTATTCTCTGAGCCAATTGTGCCAGCTAATATTTTTGATTTTGGAGGCTATGTTTATATCTATGATGAAAAAAACGGGCTTTTTATTTTTGATTATTATGGAGCTTTGAAAAACAGAATTGCATTACTCGACTGGAAAAATGTACACCCGGTGGGAAAACAAATTGTTGGAATTAAAGCTAATCATTTGGTTGCTTATAGCCAGGGGAGTATAGATATAAAAGACTATCCTCTGCCTGAAAATTTAATTGGATACGAGCAGATACATTTTACTGCCTCAGGATGCTTTGTGTTGAAAAATGGAAGCGTTTACAAATACGATTGGAAGAAATAATTGAAAGCTATTGTGTTAAACCTGCTTTCAGTTCGATAAGCATTGCACGGATATTTTTGAGGACTTCAACGGTGTCAAATTTATCATCTGCTTTCTTACCCTTTTTTAAATATTCTTTTGCTCCTTTGATGGTGTATTTTTTTTCTTTAAGCAAAAAATAGATCAGCTTGAGATTTCTGATGTCTTCTGGCCTGAAAAGACGGTCTCCTTTTTTATTTTTTCTTGGCTTTAAAATCGAAAACTCTTTTTCCCAAAAACGCAGTAATGAAATGTTTACATTAAACATATTCGCTACTTCGCTGATAGGGTAATACTGTTTACTGTCCAGTTCTTTGTCCTCAGGAATGTTTAAATGAATTGCTGGAGAAGGATTTTTTTCTTCAACAACAGCAGGTGGAGTGGGGTGCTGTATTGGCTCACGCTGCAGCTTTTGCTCTGTTTTTTTTGCAGGTTGCTCAGCTGATTGACCCCCAAATATATCCAGTTGGTTATACATCACCTCAAATTTATGTAGAATAACTAACCCTTCTTGCCCTAAGTTATGCACATTAAACCTAGTCGAATGTCTGATTTCTTGATGCAGCAAGTTTAAGAATACGCTGGTATTGTTCAGGTGTTAAATCGTTATAGAAAAAGTAAATAGGGTCCAAGCGTTTGTTCCCTTTGAGAACTTCATAATGCAAGTGCGGACCGGTTGATTTACCCGTATTGCCCACATATCCAATGATCTCACCACGTTTTACACGTTGCCCTTTTTTTGCTTTTATTCTATAAAGATGGCCATATAAAGTGTTGTAAGAATACCCATGATTAATCACCACATGATTACCATAAGCATTGCCTGTATTTCCGGCAATCTTGACTGTTCCTTCAGCTGTTGCATAAACAGGCGTCCCTTGTGGCGCACTGAAATCTAATCCCGGATGAAATTTAACCGTTTTGTAAAGAGGGTCAATCCGGTATCCAAAGCCAGATGATAATCGATTGAGGTCGCGGTTACTAAGCGGTTGGATTGCAGGGGTACTGGCAATTAACTTCTCTTTGTTTTTAAGCATCCCTTCTATATCCTTGTAAGATTTTTCCTGAACACGAATGCGATTTGAAAGGGTATTCAATACTTTATAAATACTGTCTGTCATTTCACTGTTGTCCATGGCAGACACTACTTGCAACTCCTTTTTTTCCTCCATGTGTTTAGCTCTTGCACTATCAGGAATTGGCTTGGCTTCAAATACGGATCGGTAGATATCGTTATCTCTTTTCTCCAGTTCCTTCAGTTTTTCATCCAGTTCCCCCAGTTTTTGAGCATAGATTTTATTGGTTTCATCGGCACGCTCCAACTGTACTTTGAGTAGTTTTTCTTTTGGAGAATCAAGGAAGCGGAAAGCGATTGCTACAATGATCAATCCAGTTACAATGGCCGTCGAAATGAAGGCAAAGATCCTCAGAAGGGTAACCCTAAGTGGAACAATCTGCTTTTCGTATCGCAGGGTTTGGGTATTGTAATAATATTTGATCTTTTTCATCCTTGGACCGTGACTAAAAACTTATTTTTGCTAACCTGGATCTGGCAAATATAACCTTTAGATCCTAGAAGAAATCTTATAAAAGACTTAAGAAATGACCTCAGCGGAGATTC
>CAZVYI010000026.1:0-20937 GCA_964631755.1 uncultured Sphingobacterium sp.
TTGAAACCTTCGTAGTAAGTCTGCTTTGCCTCATATCCCAAAAGTGCATTTACTCTGTGCTCTCCGAAACTCTTCTTGAAATTCAAAGTAGAGAATGCTACCCAGTTTCTGTTCAAGAAATAAGAATTACCCAAAGAGTTAGGATTGGTGTTACCCTCAGTTGCTTCATAAGCACGAGTACCATATCCCTGACCAGGACCAGAGTTATAATCTAAACCATAAGAAGTCTTCCAGGTTAAGAAGTCAGCAAGATCAACTTCACCATAAACACTACCCGTTACACGGAAGCTGTGTCCAAAGTTGTTTGCTCTGTTTCTCAACTGCTGAGCAACTGGGTTTGATACGTTTGAGTTGAAGTTCGCTGGAGAAGCAAAGTTTCCTTTGATATCATAAACAGGAACCAACTGAGGCATACCATAAGTGTTGATCAAAGGAGAACCTTCATTCGGGTTACCCTGAGATGCACGAGTTTGCTGATAAGCTACGTTCAAGTTTTCACCGATACGAATACGCTTACCAATGTTGAAGTTAGAGTTAACACGAGCTTGGTATCTTTTGTAATCGTTACCAATCATGATACCCTGATGATCATATACGTTACCAGAGAAGAAATAGTTACCCTTGTCAGAACCACCCGATGCAGAAACTTGATAGTTCTTCATCGCAGCTGGCTTGAACACTTCTTTGAACCAGTTTGTACCAGCCTTGTTGGTTTGGAGGATAAGGTAGTCACCTACACCACGACCAACCGGGTCTGTGTTCAAGAAATACTTTGAAGGATCAACCGCTGGATCGCCAGCAAGGAAACCACCGAGTCCGCGAACTGCGAAATCAGGAAGGATCCACTTACCACCTTGGTTGATGTAAATGTTTGAAGTGAAACCAAGACCCTGACCAGCAGCTAGTTTCTGCTGAACCTCAAGGAATTCATTTGGATTCAATACTTCAGGAACCTTTGAAGGTGATGCTGAACCGTAGAACATGTCTACAGCTAATTTAGATGAACCGCTCTTACCTTTCTTAGTGGTAATTACAATTACACCATTCGCAGCACGAGAACCGTAAATAGAAGCTGAAGCCGCATCTTTCAAAACCTGAATAGACTCAATGTCGTTCGGGTTAAGGAAGTTGATGTTAGATTCGTTCTGTACAGGAACTCCATCAATTACATACAAAGGCTCGTTGTTGTTGATGGTACCAATACCACGAATACGAACGAAAGCTGCAGAACCTGGATCACCAGAAGTTGACATCTGTACACCCGGAACCTTACCTTGTAACTGATCTGCAATGTTAGATGCAGCAAACTTGGTCATTTCCTTAGTGTCCACAACAGCAACCGAACCGGTAATGCTTCTGCGTTCCTGTGTACCATAACCAGTTACAACAACTGTTTGCAACGCACTTGAAGATGCCTGCAACACAACATTGATGACCGACTGTGATCCCACTCTGACTTCTGAACCCTCATATCCTACGAAAGAAACTTCGAGTGTAGAGTTGTCATTTGGAACATTGATTGAATAAGAACCATCTGCGCTGGTTGAAACAGCTGTAGACGATCCCTTTACTTTTACAGTGGCGCCAGAAAGCCCTCCACCTGTGTCTCCACCAGTAACTTTACCGGTGACTTTCTTCTGAGCAAAGGCAATGGAAACTGATAGCACCATAAGGAGCATCAGCATACCTGTCTTAGCAGAAAAAGCAAGCACTCTTTTCATGCAATAGTTGTTTTAGTGAATGATTGGGGTTTATAAATAAGAAGTTCTAGTAGCATTTAGGCAGTAGTTTCAATCGTTTTGGTTAATAAGTAGTGCATAACCGGTGGGTAAATTAGACAATTTTATTACATACTTAACATTTTCTTAAAAAAATTTTTATGTATTGTGTTCCAATTACACATTGTCTACCTCAATCGTTTGCAGTGTTGCAAAGACAAAGAATAACCTACTAACGCTGCACCGTTATTAAAAAAAATTCAGAACTCTTAAATGGGGCTTGAAAAATAAGGCTATTGCTAAAAATTGAGTAAACTGCATGTATAAATGACGAACATGAGAATGTTATTTTTTGTTTTTTTAATCCTTATTAGCTTTTCAGCATCCAGCCAGGTTAGATCATTGCCTGAATTCAGGTTTTTCAGAATCGATAATGGCGCTGAGGTGACCCATAGAAATGTAACTCCAGGTAAAAAGACTCTTTTTGTCTTTTTCGACACCGAGTGTTCACATTGCCGCGTAGCCATTACAGAATATAACCACCACCAGGCCAAATTAAATGACATCAATGTTTTTTTAATTAGCCGAGACCAAAAGGCTGTTGTCAATAATTTTTTAAAAGAAGTGGGTAGCAAACTTATCGCGAAGAAAAACGTAACAGTGTTATCTGATAATCAAAATCAATTCATTGGAAAGTTTCTTCCAAAAAAATTTCCATCCATGTTTTTATTTGGAGCGAACAAACAGTTGATGATCTATACCGATGAAGAAAAAGACATTCCTGTTATTCTGGAAAAAATCAAATCTTAAAACAACATAACATGAGTACAAGAAGAGAACTCCTTAAGCAAATGGCCTGGGTGACTGCAGGTTCATTTTTAATGAAGGATGCATTTGCTTTTAATGATGTAAAAAATAAAAAAGTTGGTGTTCAGCTCTATACGATTCGCGAAGCGATTGGAAAAGATGCCAAGGGTTCTTTGAAACAAATTGCAGACCTGGGCTTTGGAGAGGTAGAAAACTTTGGTTACAATGGAAAGTTTTTTGGGATGGATGCCAATGCATACAAAACACTGTTGAGCGAATTGGGCATGACTGCACCATCTGGACATTATATGTATAATAATATTTTGAAGGGATGGGAAAAAGCAGTTGAAGATGCAAAGGCAATTGGTCAAGAGTATATGGTACTTGCTTATTTACTACCACCTGAAAGAAAATCATTGGATGACTATAAAAAAATTGCAGAGAATTTAAATAAAGCGGGTGAGGTTTGTAAGAAAGCAGGTATTCAACTCTGCTACCACAACCATGAGTTTGAGTTTGAAGCCATGAATGGTCAATTGCCTTTTGATATACTGACAAACGAAACCGATGCAGGTTTGGTGAAAATTGAACTGGATTTGTATTGGGCGACTGTAGCAAAGCAAGATCCAATTGCATTGTTTAAAAAGCACAAAGGAAGGGTTGCGCTATGGCATGTGAAGGATATGGATAAAACACCAAAGAAAAACTTTACCGAAGTAGGTAATGGTGTAATTGATTTTGCTACCATATTTAAGAATGCAAAAACTTCAGGCATGAAACACTTCTTCGTTGAACAAGATGTTTGTCCTGGTTCTCCTTTCGAAAGCATCAAACAAAGTATTGGTTACATCAAATCCGACTTGACTAAATACCTATAATCAAAACAACAGCTAATGGTAGTTTTCAATTATATTTTTTCCGGAGTTTTTATCTTGTTTGCTTTATTGCAAATCAATGATCCCGATCCATACGTTTGGATACCAATTTATGGAGTAGTTGCATTGATTTGTTTTTTTAATGCAAGAAAGAAATATGATCGATTTGCACACCAGGTTATAATAGCGTGTTGCATTATCTATGGTATCAATTTAATTATGAAGAACGATGGTGTTATCGATTGGTTTAAAGACCATGATGCAGAAAACCTGGTTCAAAGCATGAAAGCTACCAAACCCTGGATTGAAAACACAAGAGAATTTGGAGGATTACTGATTGTCGCACTCGTTACATCTATCAATATTTTGAAGCATAAAAAAGCCGGAGTAAATTAAACTCCGGCTTTATTTTATTTACTTCCGATATCAATTTGCATTTAAAAGACGGAATGATATTACAGCAAAGTTCTGTGTTTCCTTGCTGTTCGCTTTTTCAACCTTCATTACCAAATTGAAATTCCCTTCTGGAACATTTTGTAACGGTACTTTCACTTTTGTGTTTTTTGGATCAGTATCATGACCAATTTTTACCTCTCCTAGCTTTGTTCCGTTTGCGTCGTTTACGTGCCAGCTGATTACAAAAGCATAATCAGGAACAGCCTGCATGCCATAGTTTAACTCAATAGCTTGAATATGTTTAAGGCTTAAATTATTGTATGTAGCCGTTCCATTGTTATCGCTTAAGACACCCAGTTTCTTGCCTCCGAAATCAAATATGCTCATGCGATCTAATTTATTGGCTGCCTCCATACCCAATACTGGACTCCTTAAAGAGAGCACACCAACACCACTCTGTGGTCTTATTCCCGATCCACCTTTATCCGTGTATGTTGCAGTAATCTGCATCAGGTTTCCATTACCCAAATCTTTTTCAGTCGGCGTAATTGAACCCTTTGCTGGTAAAGATGCTGCAGCCTTTTTATTCAATCCCAAAATCCAATCCACAATCATCTCTGCATCTTCTTTTTTAAGATCAGGATGAGCTGACATCGCTACATCACCCCAAACACCGCCACCGCCTTTGATGATCTTGTTGGTGAGATAAGTTTTTGCTTTGGGATCTTTTGCATATTTATCTGCTACCATTTTGTATGATGGTCCAACAGATTTGTCCGCCTCTTTATGACAAGCCTTACAATCCAAGGTGGCTGCAAGATTTTTACCCTCCATCGCTGATGTAATAATTTGATGTCCCATTACCTGCGCACGATCTGGTCCGGATAGATAATCGACTTTCACAAATATTGATTTAGGATCTATTCCACCCTTTTCAGTCGACCCATCTTCTTTGTCTTTAACTGATACAGCATAAGGAACAGCCACCCCAGGGAAATAGAATGAACTGTTCAAAGGTGATTTCACAGAAACCACCGGCTCTTCGTTTCCAGCATAGACTTCAATTACTTCACTATGCGTAACTGCACCCTTGTTGTCTTTTACTTCTACAAAAATACTGTACTCACCTGCTTTGGTAAAGGTGAAACTGGACTGCGGATTTCCATTGGATTTTACAATGGTTTTACCGAAATGCCATACATAGGTAAGTGGATCCTTATCCGGATCGACTGAACCTGCTGCTGAAGCCTTTACTGTAAACGGAACTGTTCCAGTGCGCTTGTTGACTGTTATTGCAGTTTTAGGTGCGCGGTTACCTCCGTTATAATCAATTCGCGACAAAGCAGCATCATTGTTCTTTGAAAACCATCCTGTGCCATATTCTAGAACATAAAGACGGCCATCAGGACCCATCTCCATGTCCATAGCATTTGCAAATTTGATGTTGTTTAAAAATGGTTCCATTTTTTCATAGTTACCATCCTTATCTAAACTCACCATCTTAACCCATCCGCGCATCCACTCATAAAAAATTACTTTACCATCATAATAAGAAGGAAACCTTGTTGCAGTTGGATATTTGTCGGAATAATAAACCGGACCTGCCATCGCGTTTCTTCCTCCTGTTCCTACCTCAGGAAATTCTTCCGACTTAGCATAGGGATAATAAATGAAAGCAGGACTCACCGGAGGGAGCTCAGTTAAACCTGTATTGTTCTTGGAAAGGTTCATTGGTTTTTTAGGATCAAAAAATTCACCCACCTCTCCTGTTTCATAATTAAATTGTCTGTATGGATAATTGTTTCCAATGAACATGGGCCATCCAAAGAATCCAGCTTTCTTGGCTTGATTCAATTCATCGTAACCCCTGGATCCCTTTCTTGCTGGGTCGTCATCGTTGGCATCTGGACCAACATCGCCCCAATAGAGATAACCATTCTTTTGGTCGACAGAAATTCTGTATGAATTTCTAGTACCCATGGTATAAATCTCTGGCCTTGTTTTTGGTGTACCTACAGGAAATAAATTTCCTTCCGGAATTGAATACGTTCCATCTGTATTCATCACAATACGCAATACCTTTCCTCTTAAATCATTTGTGTTGGCAGAACTTCTTCTTGCATCCCACTGCTCAAAACCTGCACGGTTATCAATAGGACCATATCCCTCTAATTTATATTTTGAATTGGGTTGATCAAATGGTGTTGCATTATCGCCTGTCGACAAATACAACTCTCTGTTTTTTCCAAATGCAAGTGATCCACCAGTATGACAACAAATTTTTCTCGTTGATGCAACATCCAAAATCTTCTTCTCAGATTTTAAATCAAGCTTGCCATCCTTGAAAACAAAACGCGAAAGCCTGTTGGCTGCAGTATCATTGGTGGCATAGTACATATAGATATAGTTGTTGTTTGCAAAATCAGGATCTGCTGTAATACCCATCAATCCTTCTTCTGCGTTAACACCCGGCACACCTGATCTTGAATACAAATCAAATTTTGCAACAAGATTCAATTTTTTTGTCGCGTTATTATAATGTAAAACCTGTCCCTTTCTTTCTACTACAAGAATATCAAGATTAGGAAGAATTGCCATTTCAGTCGGCTCATCAAATACACCACCTGCCAATACATTCTTGGTAAAACGATCTTCTTCTGGAACATTTTGTGTTTTCGCCTTTGAATAATCCGGCTTTTGTCCCTTTCCTATGGCATACTGTATGCCACCCAAAATATGTTTTAAGAAAGCAGGCTCTGCAAAAGACTCATTAGTATGGCCGAGTTCAGTATAAAATGAACGACCACCATCAAATTCATGGTACCATGCCATTGGGTGATTTTCACCATTTTCTCCACCTGTATAAGACGACTCATCAATACTGATCAAGACATTAACATGATCTGGTACTTTTTTGAAATTGTACCACTCATCTAATCGCTCCCAAACTTCTGGTAAATGTGCAGTACTTGGATGTTTTTTATCTTTTACTATAAGTTTTGCCATTTGGTTGTTCGGATGGCTTTTAAAATAAGCACCAGAAAGTTTTCCGTACCAAGGCCAGAAATATTCACAGTCAGTCGCCGCGTGTATACCAACATATCCTCCTCCAGATTGAATGTATCTTTCAAATGCAGCTTGTTGCACATGATTCAATACATCTCCTGTCGCACTCAAGAAAATCACAGCATTGTACTTTTTCAAAATCTCATCTGTGAACATTGCTGCATTCTCTGTGGTATCAACAGTAAATCCGTTTTCTTTTCCCAACTGCATAATCGCAGTTTGTCCGTATGAAATCGATCCATGCCTGAAACCTGCAGTTTTGGAAAAAACCAAAACGGACTGTTGGGCATATGCTGAAACCGAAAGAAAAACAACAGCACAAATTGCCGCTAATCTGAATTTAAACATGTGTTATTTGTTTACAATTAAAATGACCTCTTGAAGAGGTCCCAAATTTAGATGTAAAAAACGCCGCAAAATTGCGGCGTTGAAGATATTTGATGAAATAAAGCGATTTTTTACAACTCTTTGATCTTGATGTTCCTGTACCAGACTTTATCACCATGGTCCTGCAACACAATCCTGCCTTTTCTGAAAGTACCAAAACCTTTCATAGTCTTGAACTTACTTCCAGCCACAAGCTTGTTCCATTGTTCATCTCCTAGTGTAGTAGACACAACCGTTTCACCATTCAGGATAAGCTGAAGAGTGTTATTGTTGTAAATCACTTCAGCCAGGTTCCACTCACCAACTGGCTTCACAGTCTCTTTGCTGCAGGAAATGAGATCGTATAAATCTCCAGCTCTGTGTTTGATAATTTTTGCATCAGGATGTTTGTTGTTGTCAAGAACCTGCATCTCCATGCCAGTTAAATAAGACTTCTTGAACATGGAGTCTTCCTTCACACCAAAAATGATTCCACTATTACCTCCTTCAGAAATTTTCCACTCAACACTCAAGTGGTAATTTTCATACTCCTCATCGGTGGTCAAATCACCCCCAGTTTTAACCCCAGGCTTTTTGATGGGATTGAATACAAGAAGTCCGTCTTCTACCTGCCAGGATTCACCGGTTGCCTCTCCTCTGTAGATGTGCCAGCCTTTTATCGACTTGCCATCAAACAAAGACTTCCAGCCTTTTTTTACAGGGGGTTCTTCTTGATGAGGAACAGCAGCAATTAAAAACAATAAAATAGCAATCGTTGATAAAAATTTCATGTGGCTTATTTTTTCATGGAAAGGATATACTCCACCATTGCTGACGCATCCTCTTCACTTACGTTTGGATGTCCTGCCATTGGAATTTCTCCCCAGTTGCCCTGTCCACCCTTGATGATTTTTTCTGCAAGCATTTTCACGTTTGCTTCATTGTTCTCATACTTCTTGGCAACTTCCTGGTACGCGGGACCAATTAATTTTGAGTCGTCTTTGTGGCAAGTACGGCAATCAGATGCCTCAATCAATGCCTTACCATCTTTTTTAGCAACTACTGGAGCTTCAGCTGGAGCAGCTGGTTCTACCGTTGCATTGCTGATCGGTTTTGTTTCTGTAGTTTCTGTGCTCTCACCGCCACCGCAAGCATACAAGCCAGCAGCAATCATCATTGTTACAAGTACCTTTTTCATTTTCTGGTTTTTGGGTTTATTTGTTTGTTTAAATACCTAAAATTTTCTTGTTGAATGCCTCATCACTTCCTGTCCCGGCAAAATCATCAAATGCCTTTTCTGTTACACGAATGATTTTGTCTTTAATAAAGACTGCACCTTCTTTTGCACCATCTTCAGGATGTTTAATAGCACATTCCCACTCCATCACTGCCCATCCGCTGTAATCATATGCGGATAGCTTACTGAAGATAGACGAGAAATCAACCTGACCATCTCCTAAAGAACGGAACCTTCCAGCTCTATTGATCCAACTTTGGTATCCGCCATAAACACCTTGCTTGCCTGTCGGATTGAACTCAGCATCTTTTACATGAAACATTTTGATGCGCTCATGGTAGTGATCTATATAGGTGAGGTAGTCCAAACACTGTAAAACAAAGTGGCTTGGATCGTATAATAAACAAGCTCTTTTGTGGTTGTTTACTTTTTCAAGGAACATCTCATAAGAAACACCATCATGCAAATCCTCTCCAGGATGTATCTCATAACAAAGGTCAACTCCGTTTTCGTCAAACACATTCAAAATGGGCAACCAGCGGTTAGCCAGCTCAGTAAACCCTGTTTCTACCAATCCTGCTGGTCTCTGTGGCCATGGATATACCGTATGCCAAAGCAAAGCACCACTAAATGTAGCGTGTGCATTTAAGCGGAGATTAGCAGACGCTTTCGCCGCATACTTGAGTTGCTGTACCGCCCATTCTGTCCTGGCTTTGCTATTTCCTCTTACATTTTCAGGTGCAAAACCATCAAATAGTGCATCATAGGCGGGGTGAACAGCAACGAGCTGACCTTGCAGGTGTGTAGATAATTCAGTAATCTGTAATCCGGCTTCCTCTACGATTCCTCTGATTTCATCTGCATAAGTCTGGCTTTCTGCTGCCTTTTGCAGATCGATGCATCTTGGGTCCCAGCTAGGGATTTGTACACCGACAAACCCAAGAGAGGCTGCCCATTTGCAAATAGAAGAAAGGTTATTAAAAGGGGGTTGATCACCCATGAACTGGGCTAGGAAAATACCGGGACCTTTTATTGTTTTCATGTTTAGTTATTTAATTACACCGTGTGGGGTGTCCATTTTTGTTCTGACTGTGAAGAAAGTACAACGTTATCAATGAAGGCCATTCCTCTGATGCCGTCTTCTACTCCTGGAAAATCCAGCATTTCAGGAGTAGGTTCAGTTCCTGTCATCTTTGAACCTAAAGTGAGTGCAAAGTTTCTGTAGATATTGGCAAAAGCCTCCAGATATCCTTCTGGGTGTCCGCCTGGCGTTCTTGAATTGTGCGTAGCAAATGAAGACAGGCGGTCTGGGTAGTTGCTACCCGCTCTGTAAATCTGCGTCGGCTGATCTAACCATTTCACGAGCATAGTATTGGGTTCGTGTTGTGCCCATTCCAATCCACCTTTCTCACCATATACACGAATCTTGATGCCATTTTCTTCACCAGCAGCCACCTGAGAAGCCATCAAGACACCGGCAGCGCCATTTTCAAATTTCAACAATACGTTTCCATCGTCATCCAGCATTCTTCCTTCCACCATCACATTTAAATCTGCACAGATATGCGAAATTTTTTGTCCGCTTACGTATTCGGCCAAGTGCGCACAATGGGTTCCGATATCCCCCATACAGCCACTCTTACCGCTGCGCTTAGGATCTGTTCTCCATGCTGCTTGAGCATTGCCCTCTCGCTCTGATAACTTACTCAACCAACCTTGAGGATATTCAACCCATACTTTTCTGATCTTTCCCAGGGCTCCTGCTTTGATCATTTGTTTGGCTTGTTTTACCAATGGATAACCAGAGTAGGTATGTGTAAGACAGAGTATGCGACCTGTTGCTTCTTGTATTTTTTTCAACTCTTTTGCTTCGTCCAATGTAAAGGCGATTGGTTTTTCGATTACCACATGGAAACCATGTTCCATCGCCATTTTTGCTGGAGCAAAGTGAGCGAAGTTGGGTGTTACAATGGTTACAAAATCCATACGAACATCTTCCGGCAATGCACTCTCTGCTTTGATCATTTCTTCGAAAGTCAAATAGGTGCGGTCTTCTGGAAGGAACAACATTTTTCCTGAATCTTTTGCGATTTCAGGGTTGATACTCAGTGCGCCGCAAACCAATTCAATAAGTCCATCGATACCTGCTGCATGACGATGTATAGCGCCGATGAATGCATCTTTGCCTCCGCCAACCATGCCCATTCTAAGTTTCCTGTTCATGATGTTTTGTTGAAAATTATTCTGAAAAATAGGAGTCTTAAAAATACAAAAAAGAAGGGGACTTTCGTCCCCTTGCTCTTTAAAATTTATAGCGGTTTTAGGCTGCTTGTTTTTTCTTTCCTGTAAAATACAACAAAGCAAAAGCGACAATCAAAATGCCTGGGAAGATCAACATGTTCGATAGCGTTGCCTGTCCCGCTGCAAGATCAGCCGCATCACCAACCAATCCGGTTGCTTCAGCGGCGGTTTTGTTGTCTTTGATCCATCCACCAATGATGGGCTGGAACATTGATGAAGAGAACATGCCTATACCACCCATGATGGATAAACCAAGTGCTCCGGTTTGCGGCAGATGTTGTCCTACATATCCCAACATGTTGGGCCAGAAATAACAAATACCCAAAGCATAGAAAACAGCAGCAACATAGAGCATATTACCAGACATGGTGCTGAGCATATAAATACCAATCAATCCAAAAACAGCAGATCCCAAAAGTACACCCGCGGTATTGAGCTTTTCAACCAGTGGTCCTGCGAAATAGCGACCAACCGCCATGAGTCCTGTTACTAACGCAAGAATCAACATAGGACTTGCACCAGCTTTTGCAAGAATGGGACCAACCCATTGTTGTGGACCAAACTCTGATATAGCAGTCAATGCCATACAAGCAGCCATAAACAAATACAATGGATTCAGCATAGCCTTGAAACTTGCCAACGGAGAACTTGCATCTGCTTTGGGTTGAGGAAATGCTTGTCCCCAAAACATGATGGCATAAATGATGGTTGGAATCATGATGATCCAAATCTGTGCCTGCCAATGAAAAGCAGCATCAGTCATGAATTTAGAAATCAAAGATCCCAATACAATTCCTCCAGGGAACCACATGTGGAACTTGTTCAGCTTGCTGTGAAATTCATTACCAGAATATGAATCTGCAATCATTGGATTACAAGCTGCTTCTGTACATCCGTTACCAATTCCAATAAATAAAGTGGAGATCAACAATACATTATAGCTGCTGGCATAGATGGTTGTAAGAATACCGATAGCGTGTGCGAGGAAAGCAACCTGCATGATAATTTTTGGTCCGATTTTAGCATAGAAAATGCCAAAGAAAATCATCGAAATCGGAAAACCTAAAAACCACATGGAGTTGATGGTTCCCAGCTGAACAGTGTCCAGGTTAAGTTCTGTACCCAATTGTGTAAGAATACCAGCACGGATGCTGAATGAAAACGCAGTGGTGATAAGCGCAAAGCAGCTTGCCCAAAACAAGCGGTTTGCATTAATCGTTTGGTTCATTGTTTGTTGGTTTGGTTAATACGAGAAAGCAATCTAAGTGTGAATGAAACTAAAAAATATTGGTCGTTCAACCAAATAGAATTATCAAAAGGATAGTGTTCTTTAGTTAACAATCCTTAAGTAAAACCATGATCTATGGGTTGTTTCCACTACTTGCGTATAAGTATATATACTGAAATCGATAAAAAATATTTGTTGAAACATACTAAACGCGGCATGTGACAATATTTTTATCGCCAAAACCAATAATCTATGAAAATCATAACAATCAACCTGAACAACATTGAGAATTTGTTACAAAACAGATCGCTTGATGAACTCGCTGCTATCGATGTAGAAATGAAAAAGCAAATCAGCAGTGGAAATGCAATCTATTTTGAAAAAGATGGCGAATCTTGTAATGCGACTTCAATCTACCATGACGTAAAAGATCTTTATAATTTTTACTACAAGTTTCTGGAATCAAAATGCCACCTATTGTTTAAGACAGTATAATCCAACAGTACTTTTGATACTCAGGGCATTTTCTTATTTTCGTAAGTATACAAATAAGTCATATGCCAGAATCAAATGTTTTTGATGCAATAGTTGTCGGCTCCGGTATCAGTGGAGGATGGGCAGCGAAAGAACTTACCGAAAAGGGTTTAAAGGTGATTATGCTTGAACGTGGAAGAAATATCGAACACGTAAAAGACTATGCAAATGCAACCAAGGATCCATGGGAGTATCCGCATCGAGGTGGACGCACACAACAAATGATCAAAGACTATCCTGTTTTGAAAAGGGATTACCCTTTGAACGAAACCAATCTGGATTTTTGGGCGAAGGACAGTGAGTGTCCTTATACTGAAGTAAAGCGATTCGATTGGTTCCGTGGCTACCATGTTGGTGGAAGATCCTTGATGTGGGGGCGCCAAAGTTATCGCTGGAGCGAATTGGATTTTGAAGCGAATGCCAAAGAGGGTATAGGCACCGACTGGCCAATTCGCTACAAAGACCTTGCTGCATGGTATGATTATGTTGAAACATTCGCGGGTATCAGTGGTTCCAAGGAAGGTCTTTCTATTTTACCCGATGGAAAATTTATGCCACCAATGGAATTGAACTGTGTTGAAAAAGATGTGCAGGCCAGAATAAAGAATCATTATAAAGGTGACAGACATTTATTTATTGGTCGTGTTGCCAACATCACCAAGCCGCTTCCTGGAAGAACCAATTGTCAGTACCGCAACAAATGCTGGTTGGGTTGTCCATTTGGTGGATATTTCAGCACACAATCCTCAACACTTCCTGCTGCAATGGATACAGGTAATTTAACATTGAGACCTTTCTCAATTGTTACAAAGGTATTGTATGATAAAGACACGCAAAAAGCAATTGGTGTTGAAGTGCTGGATAGTGAAACCAATCAGACATATGAATACAAGGCAAAGATCGTTTTCTTGAATGCCTCTACATTAAACTCTACATGGATTTTGTTGAATTCTGCTAATGACGTTTTCCCTGAAGGTTTGGGAAGCTCAAGCGGTCAGCTTGGTCACAACCTCATGGACCACCATTTGGGTGTTAGAATCAATGGTAGTTACGAGGGTTATGAGGATAAATATTATTACGGAAGAAGGCCAAACGGATTTTATATTCCTCGTTTCAGAAATGTAGGTGATGACAAGCGTGATTATTTGCGTGGATTTGGTTACCAGGGGGCGGGAAGCAGAGAAGGATGGAACAGAAATGTTGCCGAATTCAATATTGGTGTTGAATTAAAGGAAATGATTACCGAGCCAGGTTCATGGCAAGTGGGCATGGGTGGATTTGGTGAAATTCTTCCTTATCATGAAAACAAGATTACAATCGACAAAGAGAAAAAAGATAAGTGGGGATTGAATGTGTTGGCTATTGATTGTGAGCTGAAGGACAATGAACTGAAGATGCGCAAAGACATGCTCAATGATGGTATTGAAATGCTGGAAGCTGCGGGTGTGAAGAATGTAAAAGGGGTTGATGGTGATGGCACTCCTGGTCGTGGTATCCATGAAATGGGTACAGCCAGAATGGGGACCGATCCAAAAAATTCCGTGCTCAATAAATACAACCAGGTATGGGATGCAAAAAATGTATTCGTTACCGATGGTGCATGCATGACTTCTGCTTCTTGTGTGAACCCTTCATTAACCTACATGGCGCTTACCGCACGTGCAGTTGATTTTGCAGTGAGCGAATTGAAGAAGGGAAATTTATAAATTAAATCTCATTTGATAATAGCGGGGCAACCAAGTAGGTTGTCCCTTTTTTGTATCTTTGCACCATGCTAAAAAGCACCTTGCTCAAGGCTGCAACTGCAGCTGGTGAACTCATTAAAGAAAAGATTGACGGAAATTTTTCGATTGAAAAAAAATCTGGTCCAAACGACCTGGTAACTGAAGTGGACAAAGCCTCTGAAGCTTTAATCATGAATATTATTCGGGAAAATTTTCCGGATCATTTTATTTTAAGCGAGGAGATTGGCGAAGTGAAAATGGACTCCTCTTACAAGTGGATCATCGACCCTATTGATGGTACGGTAAACTTTGCCAACGGTATTCCACTCTGTTGTGTTAGCATCGGCGTAGAGAAGGATGGGGAAATGATCATGGGTGCGGTTTACAATCCCTTAATGAATGAATTCTTTTTTGCTGAAAAAAACGCAGGTGCTTTTTTAAATGAAAAAAAGATTCACGTAAGCACACAGAATCAGGTTTTACACTCTTGTTTGGTTACCGGTTTTCCATATACGTATTTAGATATGGAAAACGGACCTCTTGATGTTTTTGCAAGACTTGTTAGAAGGGGTATCCCCGTAAGAAGACTTGGTTCTGCTGCAATTGATCTTTGCTGGGTAGCAGCTGGCAGGTTCGATGGTTATTATGAACACAAGCTCAATGCATGGGATAGTGCTGCAGGATTCCTTTTGGTTGAAGAAGCTGGTGGCAAAGTAACTGATTTCAGGGGTAGTCAATACTCACCATATCAACCGCAGCTCGTTGCAACCAACGGGTTGATACACGATGAATTGTTGCATTGGATTTCAAATACACATCAATAACTGAAACATGTCTAGAACAGAAATTAGCGAATACGGTGAATTTGGATTGATCCATCACTTGACGAAAAACATTGAAATACAAAATGCATCAACTGTATTAGGGGTTGGTGATGATGCTGCGGTTATTGACCATTTTGGAAAACAAACGGTCATCACAACAGATATGTTGATTGAAGGAGTACACTTCGATCTTGCTTATACTCCGCTAAAACACCTGGGTTATAAATCAGTGGTAGTGAACCTAAGCGATATTTATGCAATGAATGCAATGCCAACTCAAATTACACTGAGCATTGGTATCAGCAGCCGTTTTAGTGTTGAAGCGCTTGAAGAGTTTTATGATGGTGTTTATGCAGCTTGTGAAGAATACGGAGTTGATTTGATTGGTGGAGATACCTGCTCTTCTCAAAAGGGTTTTGTTATTGCTGTAACCGCAATTGGAGAATTGACCAACGATAAAATAGTACAGAGGTCTACCGCACAAAAAGGAGATCTGATCTGTGTTTCGGGGGATCTTGGTGGTGCTTATATTGGTCTGTTGTTTTTAGAAAGAGAAAAGAAAATTTTTCTGGAGAGTCCGCAAATACAACCCGACCTTGAAAATGAACAATATGTAATTGGAAGATTGCTCAAACCTAAAGCAAGAAAAGATATTTTTGAATTTTTTGAATCACAAAATATACTGCCTACATCCATGATGGATATCAGCGATGGATTAAGCTCAGAGCTGTTGCATATTTGTCAAAAAAGCGGCGTTGGGTGTATGATTTATGAAGAAAAAATTCCTATTGCAGAAGACTCCAAAAAGGCTGCTTATAAATTTGAAATTGACCCCACCGCTTGTGCATTAAGCGGCGGAGAAGATTATGAGTTGCTCTTTACCATTAAGCAAGAGGACTACGAAAAGATTACACTAAACGAACAAATTAGTGTGGTGGGTTATGTTACTGAAGCCGAAGAAGGTGCCATCATCAAAACAAAGGGTGGAAATACGCATAAGATTACCGCTCAGGGATGGAATGCATTTAGAAAATAATTAGTCCACAACCAAAAACCCATCAGCATCTTTCCAAAAAGGAAGCCGCAATCTTATATCTGACAGATTGCTCTTTTCAAATGTAATGGTGTGTACATCTTCTTCGTGTGCCTTGTTGTACAACACTTCTCCCATAGGATCAATGACCATACTATCGCCGCTGTGGTAAATGTTGTTACCATCATTTCCTACACGGTTAACACCAATTACAAAACACTGGTTTTCTATTGCCCTCGCCTGTAGAAGTGTTTTCCATGCGTGGTTTCTTCGCTCTGGCCAGTTTGCTACATAAATCAATACATCATATTCAGGAAGAAATTCATTTTGTTCGTTTTGCTGCAATTGTTGCCGGCTCCAAACCGGAAAGCGCAAATCATAACAAATTTGCAAATTGATTTTCCATCCACCGACAGAAGCAATCGTTCTTTTATTACCTGATGCATAATGCTGGTCTTCTCCTGCTAAAGAAAAACAATGTCTCTTGTCATAATAACCGTATTGTCCATTTGGTTGCATCCAAACAAACCGATTAAAATATTCACCATTTTCAGCAACCATGATGCTTCCGCCCAAAATGATGTTTTTTTGTTTGGACAAATGGCGCATCCAGTTCACCGTTTCTCCATCCATTGTTTCTGCAAACAATTCAGGTTGCATGCTAAACCCTGTTGAAAACATTTCCGGTAACAAAACAATGTTTGTCTTTTCATTTATGCCGAGGATTTTTTTCTCGAACATTTCCAGGTTGGCTGGTTTGTTTTCCCAATGCAGATTACTCTGTATTGTTGTGAAGATCAGTTTTTCCATAAAATTCTTTCATTGCTTTGGTGATCACATTGTTTTCAAAACCCTTCGCTAAAAGGTATTGTCGGACCTTAGATTGTTTTACATAAACGGTATTGCCAGGACCCTTTAAGGCATTCCATTTTTTTTCCATTTGCTTAAGCAAAGATGCTTCGTAGGCTTGTGGGTCTATTTCTTCTCTTAGTGCTTTTTGAATAGAGTAGGAAGAAACCTGGCGCTTTTTCAATTCTGCTTCAATTTTTTTCCTGCCCCAGGCCTTCATTCTAAATTTTCCACCAACAAAAGCTTTTGCAAATCGCTCTTCATTTAAAAAGCCCTCCTCAATAAGGTGTGATAAAACCTGATTGGCATCAGACCAGCTGAGTCCGTATGAAGCAAGTTTGATTTTTACCTCCTGGTGGGTTCTTTCCTGAAACGCACAGTAATGGCGGATTTTAACCTTCGCTTGTTCTGGTGAAAGCAGCTTTTTCCAAGTTTTTAATTCGTCCATCTTTGGCAAATTAATGATTAACCTTTGAGGTGGTGGTGGTTTTCAACATTATTGTGTTGTTTTTTGCAGAAAATGTCAAGAAATATTGGACGTTTCTTAGTCGCCTTGAAGTTATATTTGCTCATAAACAAAGGTTGATATGAAATTCATTGTTTCCTCTTCTGCGCTTCTTAAACAGTTGCAACAGATCAATGGTGTGATTGGCTCTAATAACGTACTTCCTATTTTGGAGGACTTCCTTTTTGAGATTGAAAAAAACACACTGAGTGTAGTAGCAACGGACCTGGAAACTGTAATGAAAATTCAGTTGGATATTGAGGCCAAAGACAGTGGTCGCGTTTGTATCCCTGCAAAAATTCTCATGGATTCATTGAAAAACCTTCCTAATCAACCACTCACTTTTGATATCGATAAAAATTTCGGTATTGAAATCACCAGCGATAATGGTAAGTACAAGGTAATGGGAGAGAACCCAGATAATTTTCCAAAGGAGCCTCCAGCTGATGATACTTCGGGCTTTACAATGACCAGCCACGCTTTGCTGACCGCTATTAACAAATCGATTTTTGCTGTAAGCAACGACGATCTTCGTCCCGCTATGACCGGGGTTTTCTTCGAGCTTGAAAAAAACAGTATCACTTTTGTAGCGACCGACGCACATCGTCTTGTTCGATACAAAGTAAAAGATGTAAAATGCCCTAAAGCAGACTCATTCATCGTTCCAAAAAAACCGCTTAATCTTTTAAAGGCTTCTTTGCCAGACAATGATGATGAGATTACTGTTTCTTATAACAACAACCACCTTTTTGTAAAACATGGATCGGTTCAACTTTCTTGTCGACTGCTCGATGCAAGGTTCCCCGACTACAAGGTGGTTATTCCCGCAGAAAATCCTTATAGGATGACCATCAGCAGACAAGATTTCCAGTCTGCTTTGAGAAGAGTAAGCATCTTCAGCAACAAGAGTACCAACCTGGTTACACTGAATATTTCTGGAAGTGAATTACAGTTGATGGGGCAGGATGTTGATTTTAGTTTTGAAGGAAATGAGCGCATGGCTTGTCAGTATGATGGCGAAGACATCACCATCTCTTTCAACGCTCGCTTCCTGATTGAAATGTTATCTTGTACTGATAGTGATGATGTGCGTCTTGAATTGTCTACTCCCACAAAAGCTGGTTTGTTAAAGCCGGTTGATCAGGAGGAAAACGAAGACTTGTTGATGCTGGCAATGCCACTGATGTCTAATTAATAATCATTAAACCAATTGATATGGATGCGTTGATTTCCTATTTCAGCGATCTTGAAAAAAGACCCCTCGAGAGAGCGGGTTTTTTTATCGTGGGCATGGTTTTGCTCTGGCTGATTGAAAATGCGGTTCCGCTGGTTCATACAAATTACAAAAAGTCAAAAGGCAAACACGCCGCAACCAACGTCGCCTTCACTGCAATTCATTTTGTTGTGCACACCTTTTTAGCGGCGGGTATTGTATTTATTGCTGGGTGGACAGAACAAAATAATTTTGGTCTCATTCATTGGGCCAACCTTCAACCCTTAATGATCATTCTGATTACTTGCCTTGTGCTTGATTTTTTTGCAGGGTGGCTTTGTCATTTTGTAGAGCATCAGATTCCATTGTTTTGGAGGTTTCATATCATCCACCACGCCGACAACAATGTTGATGTAACAACAGGCTTGAGACACCATCCACTTGAATCCGTTTGGCGGGGTATTTTCTTTTACATTGGCGTATTTGTATCTGGTGCTCCCATGTATGCTGTTTTATTGTATCAAACAGCATTGGTCTTCATTACCGGTTTTACACACGCCAACATCAGTCTTCCTTCCTGGTTGGATAAAGCAATCAGCTGGGTTTTGGTTTCACCCAACATGCACAAAGTACATCACCATTGGAAGCAACCTTATACCGATAGTAATTATGGCGCCGTCTTTTCTATATGGGATCGCCTTCTTGGAACATTCATGAAACTTGATCCTTCTAAGCTAAAGTACGGGCTGGACCAATATTATCCCAATGAAAAAGATGAGGATTTTGTATCTCTCATGAAAAGACCTTTTCAAAAACTAAAATAGTCTTGAAAAAAATTGCTGTCATCCCTGCTCGGTTTGCCGCAACCCGTTTTCCGGGAAAGCTGATGCAAAAAATTGGTGACAAAACCATTATTCGTTTGGTTTATGAAAATGTACAATCGTTGAATTTGTTTGATGATGTGCTTGTGGTAACCGACAACAACGATATTGTTGCAGAGATACAATCAATTGGGGGTAGTGTTAAAAAAAGTATTGGTGAACACCAGTCGGGAAGCGATAGAATTGCTGAAGCGATTGCCGACATAGATGTTGATGTTGTGGTGAATGTTCAGGGTGATGAACCCTTTGTGGACGGCTCTTCTTTAGAAAGTCTTATAAATGCCTTTAATGATAAGGATGTGGCTGTGGCTTCGGTTATGCAAAAGCTTGGCACAGATGAAGACATTAATAATCCCAATGTTGTAAAAGTTGTTTGCAATAAAAACAACAACGCCCTTTATTTTAGTCGTTCGCCTATTCCTTACAAACGAAACCTTCATTCTTCTTTGCCTATATATAAACACGTTGGTGTTTATGGCTTCAGGAAAAACATTTTACTTGAGTTTACAAAATGGCCAATGGGGGTTCTTGAGCAAACAGAAATGCTTGAACAATTAAGATACCTCGAAAATGGGGTTTCAATTAAAATGGTTGAAACAACTTCAACAAGCATTGGCATTGATACTCCCGAAGATCTGGAAAAAGCGAAAGTTTTTTATGCAAACAGAAACAAGTAGATCGCCTCTTTACTTTTTCTTGAATACCGGAACCGTACTGCATGGCTCACCATACATCAGGGATTTAACCCTGGGCAGCAATTGATTTGAAATGGCTGTATATGCATATGGCGGTATTTCTTTTTCGCCACACCCTTTAACAACCACACGTTTATCTTCAAACTCAACTGCATTCATTGATAAAATTTTATCAATGAATAGTTTTTTGAATAATTCTTCCTGGCTTCCTTCATAAACAGATTTGGCAACAGGGGATAACCTTGTTGCAATTAGCATATAAGCCCACATTGGAACAATAGCATCTGTTGAACAATAAACCGCAACGTGTTTATTGCGGTACTGCTCCCAATTGTGGTTGTCTAATGATGCCCTAAAATCTTTTTCCTTCAAAAGCATTTCCATGAATAGAAAATCTTTGATGTCAAAAGAAACGATCGGATCAACAGGAAAAAAATCTTCCAGGTTAATTGTAATAATGCCGCTTTCGGCCACTTTGTTTCTTAGCTCTTCCATACTGCAAAAATATTCAAAAAGATTCAGCCACCCTTGTGAGGTGGCTGATCGTTTGTTTTCTCATGAGCAGTTTCTTGTGTTTAGTATCCAGCCTCTCTTCTCTTATCAACTATTTTGGTTGATTTCTTAAGAGATTCCATGGTGCTGTACACCGCAAATTGTTTCATTTGTTGTTCAATAGCCCTTTTTT
>CAZVYI010000027.1:0-20732 GCA_964631755.1 uncultured Sphingobacterium sp.
GGTTCGAATCCTGTCTTCCCGACAAAGAGCATCAAGAAATTGGTGCTCTTTTTTTTTGAATAATGAGTCAAGATTTATTCAATAATCAACTTGTATTTATCTAGTAGTTGACTTATTTGATGGACAGCATGCTTGGAGCCTTTTACCTTGTTATTATCCAGGTCTAAACTATAGTTAAAAGAACTGAGAAAGTCTACTTTCTCAAGATTGGTCTGTTCAAAAATAGCTTCCATTAAATCACATTGATTAAAAATGCTTGCAGTTAAATCTGCTTCTGAAAAGTCAACGTGTTTAATTGATGAATGAGCGAAAAGTGTTTTTTTTATTTTACACTTGAAAAACGAGGAATGGTCTAGTATACAGTGTTCAAAAGAAAAATCAAGCCCCATTTCATTACCGGTTTGAAAATGAAGCCCCATCATTCTACAGCCACTGAATTTTACATTCCTGAATACGGTTTGATTCATTTTTGTCAAACTGATGTTACAGTTGGTAAAAATGCAATCAATCAATAATGAACCCGAAATATCTGCTTGGGAGAAGTTACAGTTATTGAAAATGCAATTTTCATATTCGCCATTAGTTAATGGATGTTTTAGATAGCTTATATTTTCAAACGATCTCGATTCAAAAAATTCCATTCAAATTTATTTTATTTTGTTAGGTGTTTTCTTGAA
Source organism: uncultured Sphingobacterium sp. (assembly GCA_964631755.1). GTDB lineage: Bacteria > Bacteroidota > Bacteroidia > Chitinophagales > Chitinophagaceae > Pollutibacter. Next base: position 678 of record CAZVYI010000027.1, read on the forward strand.
TGAATTAATAATTCACACCTCAATACAATACTGATACAATAATATATTTTCTTCTTATAAAAATGAGGAAAAAACGGTTATGTATGATTCTTTTCCATAATTCTTAGGGCCATTTGGCTCTTGTTCACCGCAAATATGCCGTCTATATTCACGAAAATTTATGAATACCAAAGAAGAATTTCAAACTCTTCTTGGGCATAATATAAGGCGGATAAGAAGGGATAGGAATTATACGGTAGAAGATCTTGGTTTTGAGTCTGGGCTTGGGTATTCTCAAGTAAGCAGGATTGAACTTGGCAAGAGGAATCCTACTGCATACACACTCCTAATGCTTTCCAAAGCGCTGAATGTATGTCCCTCAGAGTTTTTTAAACAGCAATCAAGAGATAAGTCTCTTCCCTAGTCTTATTTTATTAAAAGAATGCAATCATATTAAATCTGCAATTAAAAATTGGTTTGCTTACCTATGACGAAAACGAAGAATCAGATTCTTCTTTATTTAAATCCCTGGAATTTTCCAGGGATTTTATTTTATGTGTTCTTGTTGATGAATTGAATCTGCTATTCTCTTAGCAAATCGAAGTGCACTTTGTGGTCCGTATGCGGTAATGATATTGTCATCAACCGTTACATCCATGCCGGTATAGTAGGCACCCAAAGATTCAAGGGTTTCAATTTCACTGCTGAAAACTGTTGCTCTTTTGTTGTTGAGTAGACCTGCTTTAGCTAAAATGACGGGTGCAATGCAAATAGCTGCAACGGGACTTCCCATTTCATGCATTTCTTTGGCTAGTGAAATTGCTTTGGGGTCATCGAAAAAAACGCGACTACCCATGCCTCCTATATAAACGATTGTGGAGTAATCCTTTAAATCGATTTGATCCAGCTGATAATTCGATATTGCTTTTCCACCTTTACTCCCGATACATTCTCCCTTAATTTTACTGGCAATTGCAGTAGAGAATCCTGATTGCTCTAATTCTGCCTGGGTTACAAACAATTCTTCATCTCGAAAGTCTTTTGGTGCGATAATAAATAATACTGGTTTCATCTTTTTTTGTTCTTGTCTCAAATTGCATGATTTGATTTGAGATATCCTCTGTACAATCGATTTGTTCACATGTTTGTTGCGCTTCGGTATTTATCAACTGCTTGTCTTATCTTGTTGTATACCTTAACCATTAATTCACATAATGAATACTTCCAACGCTGCTAAAGATGCTGTTTATAAGAAAATTGCATGGCGTTTAATGCCTGTCCTTTTTTTGGCCTATATTTTTGCTTATCTGGATCGTGTGAATATTGGATTTGCAAAACTGGGTATGAAAGAGGAAGTATGGTTTAATGATGAAGTCTTTGCACTGGCTTCTGGAATATTTTTTATTGGTTATTTCTTGTTTGAAGTCCCCGGAAATATTCTGATGCACAAAATAGGTGCCCGAATCTGGATCACAAGAATCATGCTCACCTGGGGTATTGTTTCTGCATTGTGTGCTATTTCAAGTTCTGCTAAAATGTTTTACTGGATTCGTTTTTTGCTGGGAGTAGCGGAAGCTGGATTTTTTCCTGCAATTATTCTCTACCTCACCTATTGGTTTCCTAAAAAACGAAGAGCTGCTATGTTTGCCATGTTCATGGTAGCAGTCAATTTCGCGGGCATTGTAGGTTCTCCAATCAGTGGTTTAATCATGGAGTCGACAAAAGAAGTTGATCATTTGAAACCCTGGCAATGGCTTTTTTTAATTGAGGCTGTTCCAAGTATTTTGTTAGGATTGTTTATTCCTTTTCTACTCACCAATCGTCCTGATCAGGCCAATTGGTTATCAGAGGAGGAGAAAAAAATTGTGCAAAAAGATATGGAAGCCGATGCAGCTGCCATGAAAACTGATGAAGTGGGAAAAGGAGGTTTCTTTGATGCATTCAAATCGGGTAAAGTATGGCTTTTTGCTTCTGCTTATTTTTGTATTGCGATAGGCCTTTATGGTATTTCCTTTTGGTTACCCCAAATCATCGAGAATAATATCACCAAAGACAAACTTGAAATTGGTTTTCTAGCTGCGATTCCTTGGTCCGCTGCAGCAATTGGTATGGTTCTGTTTGGCAGGAAGGCTGACCAAAGTGGCAAGTACAGGAAATATGTTGCCACCGCATGTTTTGTCAGCATGTTAGGTTTTATAGGCAGCGGATTGCACAATACAAATGCTGTCTTTGTATTGACCATGATTTCAATTGCTGCTATCGGATTAATGAGTGCTGTTTCTACATTCTGGTCTTTGCCTACAATGGTCTTGTCTGGGACTGCTGCAGCGGCTGGAATAGCATTTATCAATTCCATTGGAGGTCTGGGAGGGTTTATTAGTCCAGAAATGTTTGTCTGGTTCAAAACCAATTTTGATTTAGGTATTGGGCTTATGGCTGCAGGAGTAATCATGGGTATCGCAGGTACTATTCTCTTACTGATTCCCTCAAAGAAATAAGCTTTTTTGTATATTCATTCACTTAAAATAATTTAAACTACTGCCATGTATAAATTTCAGATTTCGATTTTATTGTTGTTTATTTCTGCAACAGTCCTTAATGCACAAGAGAAGATTGATGCTGCAATGATGGCCAAGATCCGTGAAGAAGGATTACAGAAATCTCAGATCATGGATATTGCATTGCATCTAACCGACTTAAATGGTAATCGTCTTGCAAACTCACCTGGTTATACAAGAGCAGCTAATTATGCCAAAAATAAACTCACTGAATGGGGTGTGCAAAATGCGCAACTTGATCCATGGGGTGAATTTGGAAAAGGATGGGAGCTGGAAAAGATGTATTTCGCAATGACAGCTCCCTATTATAAACCAATGATGCTTTACCCTAAAACATGGACCAGTGGAACAAAAGGGATGAAATCTGCAGATATGATATTAGTCGATTTAAAAGACTCGACTGCACTTTTGGCTTACAAAGGAAAGCTTAAAGGGAAGGTAATCATTCCTGCTGTGGAGTTAAATTATACGCATAGTTTCAAACCAGATGCAGTGAGGTATACTGATGCGGAGTTACAGGAAATGGCAAACGCTACTGGTGCTGCTCCTGTTAGAGATACTGCAGCAATGAGAAGGATGCGTGAACAAGCTCAAAGAGCACCTGTGCGTCCGGGTTTCATTGATCCGCGTTTGCTTAGTATGTTAAAGACAATGGCCAAAGAAGAAGGTGCGGTGGCAATGGTCACCTCGTCAACCAGAAATCATGACGGTACAGTCTTTGCTCAAGGTGGTGGTGCCTATAAAGGAACCGATCCAGAAAACTTTTTGGATATGGCAATTGGTGTTGAAGATTACAACACCTTACAGAGAATCTTAAAAGCAGGAATGCCTGTTAAAGTGGAAACAGAAGTCAAAACAAAATTCTTTACTGATGACCTTAAAGGATATAATGTAATTGCTGAAATTCAGGGCACTGATCCAAGTTTGAAAGATGAAATAGTCATGCTCGGCGCTCACCTTGATTCATGGCAGGCCGGGACTGGAGCAACGGATAATGCATCTGGTTCTGCAGTCATGTTAGAAGCTATGCGTATATTAAAAGCATTGGGTGTTCAACCTAAAAGAACTATACGTATTGGTTTGTGGAGTGCTGAAGAGCAGGGACTGATGGGTTCGCGTGGTTATGTGGCTAAAACTTTTGGTGGTGTTAGGGGTGCAGAGAAATTACCGGCACATGAAAAATTTTCTGCTTATTACAATATCGATAATGGAACAGGAAAAATCAGGGGTATCTATCTGCAAGGCAATGAAGCCTGCAGGAATATTTTTACACAATGGTTTGAGCCATTTAAAGATTTAGGTGCAACGACTGTTACCATCAGCAATACAGGAGGAACAGATCATCAGGCATTTGATGCAGCAGGACTTCCTGGCTTTCAATTTATTCAAGATGAGATTGAATATGATACACGTACGCACCACAGCAATATGGACGTCTACGATCATTTGATTGAAGCTGATTTGAAACAGATGGCAACAATAGTTGCAGCATTTGTTTACAATACAGCGCAACGTGACGAAAAATTACCCAGAAAAAAATAGTTATGACCAAGTCACTCATCATCGGTGCAATGGTTTTTTTGGGAGTCCATTGCAATGAAAGTAAAGTTGAATCGAATACTTCTTATTTTGCCAATCACGACTCAGGGATTCAAACAGGGAATGTAAGAATGATTCCTATACAAAGTATGGGAAAAACGTATAACATTTGGACCAAGCGAATAGGGAATAATCCAAAAGTGAAGATTCTTTTACTCAATGGCGGACCTGGAGGCACACATGAGTATTTCCAGTGTTTTGAAAACTTTCTGCCTCAGGAGGGAATTGAATTTATTTATTATGATCAGTTAGGATGTGGAAATTCTGATAATCCAGATGATACTGCTTATTGGGATTTAAATCGTTTTGTAGAAGAGGTGGAGCAAGTGCGTACTGCATTGAATATTGATAAGAATAATTTTTACTTGCTGGGGCATTCATGGGGTGGAATTTTAGCCATGCAATATGCGCTGAAATATCAGGATAATTTAAAAGGTTTAATCATTTCAAACATGATGTCCAGTTGTCCGGATTACGACAAGTATGCTGAAAATGTTTTGGCCAAGCAATTTGATCCAGTCGTCTTGGATTCAGTAATGGCGATGGAAAAAAGAGGAGATTTCAATAACCCAAACTACATGGGATTATTGGTCCCTAATTTTTATGAAAAACATATCCTGCGACTACCCGCAGCAGAGTGGCCAGATCCTGTTAATAGGTCTTTTGCTAAGTTGAATAAATCTTTGTATGTTACCATGCAGGGACCAAGTGAGTTTGGTATTTCAGGGCGTTTGGAAAACTGGGATGTGAGTAAACAACTTTCTACCATTTCGGTTTCCACACTGGTTATAGGTGCACAGCACGATACAATGGATCCTGAGCATATGAAATGGATGTCGACTCAATTTAAAAATGGCACCTATCTCTATTGTGAAAATGGAAGTCATATGGCCATGTATGATGATCAGGAAACTTATTTCAAAGGGTTAATTAACTATATCAACAAGACAAAATAATCACTCATGCGTTTACAAAAGATTAGTATTGCTATTTTAACTGCTTCATGTTTGTTATCACTTTCGGCAGTTGCCCAAAAAAAAGCTGTAAAATCGGCAACTGTTGTTCAAACTCCTGCAGTCGATTTAGAATCTTATTTTAAACCTGTTTACTGGAGAAATCTTGGACACAGCAGAGGAGGTCGTTCTGTATCTGCTACTGGTGTAAAAGGAAATACACTTACCTATTATATGGGTATAACAGGTGGAGGTGTTTGGAAAACTGAAGATGCAGGTCAAAATTGGTTTAATGTTTCAGATGGTTATTTTAAAACCGGCTCCGTTGGAGCAGTCGCTGTAGCAGAATCAGATCCAAATGTTGTTTATGTTGGAATGGGTGAACATGCGCCAAGAGGAGTAATGACTTCCTATGGAGATGGTGTATACCGTTCCAATGATGCAGGAAAAACGTGGCATCATTTAGGTTTAGAAATGACGCGTCATATTGCCAATGTAGTTATTCATCCAACAAATCCAGAGGTAGTGTATGTTGCTGCACAAGGGGCATTGAATGGTCCATCTAAAGAAAGAGGTATTTATAAGAGTGTAGATGGTGGAAAGACCTGGAAGAATGTTTTGTATGTAGATGAAAATTCTGGATGTTCTGATTTAAATATGGATCCGAATAATCCAAGAATATTGTATGCTGCCATGTGGGATCATCGTCGTTTACCTTGGGCGGTACAAAGTGGAGGCAAGGGAAGTGGTTTATACAAAAGTACTGATGGAGGAGAGACATGGTTTAAAATCCAAAATGGATTACCCAATGAGTTAGGAAAAATGGGTATTTCTGTCTCTAAGGCAAATTCTGAAAAAGTTTATGCGCTGGTTGAAAGTGATACAGAAAAAGAGCAAGGTGGCTTATTTGTGTCAAATGATGGTGGTGATAATTGGAGCAGGGTGAGCAAAGACCATAGGTTGATTTCAAGAGCCTGGTATTATATTGAAGTGTTTGCAGATCCACAGCAAGAAAATACTGTTTATGTTTTGGGTGCAGCAGGTTTGAAATCAATGGATGGGGGTAAGACCTGGAGTAACATTACGGGTACACATGGAGATTACCATCAATTGTGGATCAACAAAGATGATAATCAAAATATGATTGTTGCCAATGATGGTGGTGCTGCAGTTACTTTTAATGGGGGAAAGGTGTGGTCCACACAAAATAATCAGCCGACTGCTCAGTTTTACAGAATCAACGTTGATAATCTTTTTCCATATAACATCTATGCAGGTCAACAAGACAATACTTCTGTAAAGATTGCAAGTCGCAATACATCTGGTGGTAATATCACCGAACGTCAGTGGTCTTATTCTGCAGGAGGCGAATCTGCTTTCTTGGGTTTTGATCCTAACGATCCACGTTATGTAATGGGAGGAAGTTATCAGGGAACCATTGAATTGTTGGACACACATACAGGAGAAGGTGTTGGCGTAATGATTCACCCTGTTCAATACCAGGCCATGCAACCCAAGAACATGAAATACAGGTTCAATTGGAATGCTCCTATTTTATATTCAAAGCATGAGAAAGGTGTTTACTACCATGCTGGTAATCATCTGTTCAAAACAAAAGACATGGGTAGATCATGGGAAGTCATTTCTCCTGATTTGACAACACATGATACAGCTAAGATGGGTATCAGTGGATTTCCTTATACCAATGAGGGTGCAGGTGGTGAAAATTACTGTACCATCACATATGTAATGGAATCAGATAAAGAGAATGGTGTTATCTACACAGGAAGCGATGACGGGCTAGTTCATGTAACAAGAGATGGAGGAAAGAACTGGATAAATATCACACCTAAAGATCTTGGTGAAGCAGTTGTTAATGCAATTGAAGTTTCACCTCATGATCCTGCAACAGTTTATGTTGCAGCACATAAATATAAATTGAATGATTTTACACCTTTTGCGTATAAGTCGACTGACTATGGAAAGACCTGGACAAAAATCGTAACTGGTATTCCATATGGTGCTTGTGTAAGAGTTGTTCGTGAGGATGATACCAGAAAAGGTTTATTGTATGCTGGTACCGAAACTGGATTATACATATCTTATGATGATGGAGCAAACTGGATCAATTTTCAGCGCAATCTTCCCGTTACACCCATCACAGATTTAAAAGTGCACAAGAACAATTTAATTGCAGCAACACAAGGAAGATCATTCTGGGTATTGGATGAATTACAACCAATCAGATCATTCGATCCATCTGCTGAAGGCAAGCTTAAATTGTTATCTATTCCCGAAGTTCACAGGGTTTCAGGTTATAGTATTTTTGATAGCAATGGTGAAGAAAAAGCAAGGTATCCAAATACCACAGCAGCCAATCCAGCTACCGGAGCTGTCATCTATTACCAATTATCTGATTCTGTCAAGTCTCTTTCTATTGAAATTAAAAATCAGAATGGTGAAATAGTGCGTTCTTTCGGTAATAAGCCCCAATCATCCAACAGCAACAACAGCTTCAGAAATGAGCCTGTATTAACTGTAAAGAAAGGTTTAAACCGATTCGCTTGGAACCTGCGCAGGCAGGGTATGCCAACCATCGATAATGTCTATATTGAAGGAAGTTATGCAGGTAGAAAAATTTTACCTGGCACCTATACTGTTATATTAAAAGCTGATGGCGTTGAGCAGTCAACATCTTTAGTTATTAAAGCTGATCCACGAATTAATGCCAGTGCTACAGAATTTGCAGCACAAGATGAGCTGCTGGCTAAACTAGAAAAAGATGTAACTGACATCCATGTTGCAGTTACACGCATGCGAGGATTGGCGAAGCAAATCAAAGATATGGTCAAGCTGGTTGAACAGGATAATTCAAAATCTGAAGTTGTAACAATGAGCAATAATATTGTAAAAAAGATTACAGCATGGGAAGAAAAATTAATTCAACCGAAGAGTCAGTCGTACGACGATGTAATCAATTTCGTTAATAAGCTTAGTGCAAACATCATTTTTGTACATGGCGAATTAAATGGTAATGTTCCTTATGTTACAGCGGGACAAAAAGCAAGGTATGCAGAGCTGCATGCTGAGTGGTTAATCTATCAAAAAGAACTTGACGAGTTGTTGAATAAGGATATTGCTGAATTGAATGCACGTTGTAAGGCACTTTCTGTAGCGAATGTAATATTGCCAGAATAAGGCAAGATTTTTTTTGGTTATTTTTCAAATGCATCAAATTGATTTGATATGAGATACCTATTTGCCCTAGTACTTCTGTTTTCAAGTGTTTTGGGTGCAACTGCCCAAACCAAAGTAGAACAATTGCTTTGTGAGAACACATCTAATCCAATCGGGATGGGAGTGAAGAAGCCAAGATTTACCTGGCTCATCTCCTCGGCTCAAGGATCAACCATCCAGACAGCATATGAGTTGGTTGTACGAGAAGGCAAGAAAACGGTATGGTCGACTGGCAAAGTCAATAGTGACCAATCTGTTCTGGTTGAGTATGCAGGAGCACCGTTAATATCAAATACCAAGTACAATTGGCAGGTTCGGGTTTGGGATAACCATGGTGGTCTTTCTGCATGGAGTACTCCTGCTCTTTTTCACACTGCATTTTTTCAGGAGTCGGATTGGAAAGCAAAGTGGATCAGCATTGGTTTTGAAGAGGATGCAAAAACTAGACCTGTACAATATTTCAGAAAATCATTTGTTGTAAAAAAGAAAATTGCACAGGCTACTGCATTTATTACTTCTCAAGGTATGTACGAAGCATATTTGAATGGTAGTCGCATTGGAGATGCCTACCTCACACCGGGTTGGACAAGTTATAAAACAAGGTTACAATACCAGGTGTACGATGTAACCAACCTTTTGCATGCTGGTGATAACGCAGCTGGTGCAATGTTGGGCAATGGTTGGTTTCGCGGTACACTGGGTTGGGTTGGTAATGGTAATTTGTACGGCAAGCAATTGGCGCTCTTGATGCAAGTCAATATTAAATACACAGATGGCACATCCGATTTCTTGGTTACTGATGAAAGCTGGCGCTCTTCTTATGGCGCTGTGCAATCCTCTGAAATTTACGATGGAGAAACCATCGACCATACCAAAGAACAAAAAGGTTGGAATAACATTTCTTTTGATGATACCCAATGGTCTTCTGTAACAACCATCCAATCTGGATATAACCATCTTTTGGCTACCTACAACGAACCAGTTAAGAAGCACGAAGTATTTACGCCTATTAAAGTGATTACCACTCCAAAAGGAGAGAGGGTACTTGATTTTGGTCAGAATCTGGTGGGATGGGTTAAAGTGAAGGCAAGCGGAAAAGCGGGTGATGCTATTGTGATCAAGCATGCTGAAGTGCTGGATAAATTTGGAAATTTTTATACAGATAATATGCGGTCGGCTAAAACTACCGCGACTTACATTTTAAATGGAAAAGGAGAAGAGGAGTTTGAACCGCACTTTACATTTTATGGGTTTCGGTATATTAAAATTGAAGGAGATGTAGCGGAAATTAAACCAGAGAATTTTACAGCTGTCTCTCTATACTCTGCAATGCCGATGTCGGGTTCATTTACATCCTCCAATGCATTGGTGAACCAATTGCAGCATAATATACAATGGGGGCAAAGAGGAAATTTTCTGGATGTACCAACGGATTGTCCGCAACGCGATGAGCGTTTGGGCTGGACAGGCGATGCGCAAGCTTTTTCAAGAACTGCTGCTTTCAATTTCAATGTCCATAATTTCTTTGCAAAATGGTTAAGGGATGTAGAGGCAGATCAGTTGCCAAACGGCAGTGTTCCTTTTGTTATTCCGAATGTACTAGGGCAAAACGCTTCTGGTTCTACAGGATGGGCGGATGTGGCAACCATCATCCCTTGGAATCTTTATTTGGTGTATGGGGATAAACGCATTTTAGAAACACAATATCCTTCAATGAAAAACTGGGTAAATTTCATGGAGAGTAAAAGTGTAAACGACTTGTGGAATACAGGTTTTCATTTTGGCGACTGGTTGTTCTATCGCCCTTTTGACGACAACGATGGAAAGGCTGCAGTAACGGATAAATATTTAATTGCACAATGTTTCTATGCACATTCAACCCAATTGTTGATCAATGCTGCAGAAGTATTGGGTAAGAGAGAAGACATCGCTTTTTACAGCGACAGGTTGAAAAAAATCAAAGCAGCATTTTTAAATGAATATGTTACACCTTCTGGCAGACTGGTTTCAGGAACACAAACAGCTATGGTATTGGCATTGAACTTTGATATGTTACCAGTATCTATGCGTGAAAGCACAGCTGAAAGGTTAGTTGAAAACATCAAGTCTTACGGAAATCATTTGTCGACTGGATTTTTGGGAACGCCCTATTTAACTGATGTATTGACTCGTTTTGGGAAAACGGATGTTGCTTACCAATTGTTGTTGCAGGAAAGTTTTCCTTCTTGGTTGTATCCTGTGAAAATGGGGGCTACCACCATTTGGGAACGTTGGGGTGGTATTCGACCCGATAGCACGTTTGAGCCTGCAAGCATGAATTCATTTAATCACTATGCGTATGGTGCCATTGGAGATTGGATGTACAGACGAATGGCAGGCATTGACAACATCGATGGACATATTGGTTATAAGCATACATTAATCAAGCCATACCTCGGTGGTGGGTTTACACATGCAAATGCTGAATTGATGACTTACTATGGTAAAATTTCCAATGGATGGAAAATAACAGGTGATCTGGTGAGTATGCAAACAGAGATTCCTGTCAATACAACAGCATTGATATATTTTCCTTCTACCCAAAAAATTTTGGTGAATGGGAAAATGCTTGATCAAACAACTGAGCTCAAGTTTGTGTCGACTGAAAATGGGTATACCATTTTTAGTGCAGGATCAGGAAAATTTACTTTTGAAGGTCTTAAAAATTAATGCCTTAAATTTCTATTCCTGCAAGTGACAAGCTCATTTTTTTTAATTCATGAAGTTCCGTGTTCTCGACGATATTGTTTGGCATGAGAATCAGTGAAGTCTTGTTGGTCTTCCACCAATCCTTGTGTAACAAAGAGGAATATGGAATTGTACCAATGAGATAACTTCTTTCGTTACCGGAGTGCCATTCTTCAATACTTGCAAATTCTTCTTTTGGAATATTTTCAAGATCGGTAAAGCTGATGTAGACCCTCAAGTGGAAATCGTCTGATAATTCTGCAGGCGCATGCTGGTTCAGTTTCTTGTATTCGTAACGGTAGCCATAACGCAGTGCTGCAATATCGCTCAATACTGCAGAAGCGGTTGGAAAACTCCCTGCTCCTTTACCATAGAAGAATTGTTTGTCTGCAAATCCACTTTCAATCACAACACCATTATACTCGTTTTTCACAAAATACAATTGGTCGTTTTGTTCTATAAATTGTGGGAGTAGAAAAGTTGCGACTTTCCCATTTTGCAATTTTTTCGCTTGGGCAACCAATTTGATAGATTGGTTTCTAGCAGCTGCGACTTTCGCATCCAATTCGTCTATTTGTGTAATACCATTGAACAGCATTTCGTCTATGGTGATGTTGATACCATAACTGTGTGCTAAAAGTAGCACCCATTTGTTTGCAGCATCAAATCCTTCAATATCGAGTGTGGGATCTGATTCTGCAAAGCCCAATTGTTGTGCAAGCAAAAGTGCTTCTTTGAAGTTCAGTTTTTCCTCAAACATTTTGGTGAGGATGAAATTGGTAGATCCGTTTACAATCGCCTTTATTGCGTGCAGCAAATCATTATCGTAATATTCTTCCAGATTTCTAATTACTGGAATTGAAGCACAGGCGGATGCTTCATATAACAAAGATCTTCCTGTTGTTTCCTGCAATTGGATCAATGCTGGAAGGTTTTCTGCCAACATTTTTTTGCTTGCACTTACAACATCTTTTCCGTTGTTTAGTGCAGTAGTAACTATTTCGTATCCTGCAGAACTATCGTTGATCACTTCTACAATCACATTGATTTCAGGATCGAGCAAGAGCTCGTCCTTGTCTGATGTAAAAATTGATGCAGGAGCATTTCTTTTTTTTGTCGTATTCTTGATACAAACTTTTTTAATTGAGGCTTTCAGGGATGGTGTTTGCTTCAATACCTTATAAAGGCCTTCGCCAACAACACCAAATCCAAACATGCCTATCACGAGTGTTTTTTCAGATCCCATCTTTTTTAATTTTTATATAGTAGTTGTTCTAAGATTTTTGTCAGTTTTTCGTCTTCCAGTAAAAAACCATCGTGTCCGTAAAACGAATCAATGATTTCCAGTTTTGCTCCAGGAATGTGTTTTGCGAGAAATTCCTGTTCCACTACCGGATAGAGCAGATCAGAAGAAATAGCAATCACCAAGGTTTTGGATTGTATTTTTCCCAGTTTCTCTTCTGTTTCCATTACTCCTCTGCCCAGGTGGTGACTATCCATTGTTTTTGTTAGCATGTAGTAACTCCATGCATTAAATCTTTTTGCTAATTTTTCACCCTGGTATTTTTGGTAAGATTCGCTTCTCGTATTTTCAATTGCCTTGTCTATATCTTGTTGGGTTTTTCCATATGTATCATAATGCCTGTAACTGATCAGGGCAATAGATCTTGCAACTTTCAATCCTTCCATTCCGGCATCGGGTTTGTTTTCTTTCCATGTGCTATCTGCTTCAATGCACATGCGTTGAGAAGCATTGAATGCTTTACCCCAAGGTGAATGAAATGCATTTGTTGCAATGGGCACTAGGTATTTGAACAGTGTTGGTTGCTCACATGCCCAGGCTAATAATTGTTGTCCACCCATTGACCCTCCTATCCCCATCCATATCGATTCAATGCCTAAACTAATTCTCAATTGTTCATAGGCCCTCGCCATATCTAAAGGAGTGAAGAAAGGGAAGTCGCGGTAATATATTTCTCCCGAATCTGGATTGGTGCTGAGTGGGTTCACACTTCCATAACAAGAACCTGGCATGTTCACGCAGAGGATGAAATATTTTGCAGGATCAAAAAATTTATTTTCTCCAACCATTACTTTCCACCAATCGGAAGGGTCACTGTTGGCTGTCATGGCATGGAAGATCCATACAACATTGTCTTTCTTCTCATTTAGATTTCCAATGGTGGTGTATGCAAGTGCAAAATCGCGGATGCTTTTGCCTGACTCCAACTGAAGTATGCCCTTGTAATGATATGTTTGTGTTTCTTTGTTCATGTTGTTTTTCGTTCCAAAAAGGCAAAAAAAAACCCACCTGAAGTCAGATGGGTTCACTATAATGTTTTGATCATGTCTAGAGAAAATATCTGACTTATCTTTCCCCGCATTTGCGGAGATGGAGTTGACACCTTATTATTATTTAAGTAACAGGTTGTCAAGGCTTCACAGGGCCAATCCCTCTGCCTTTCTGGATAAGAAGTATAAAGAACTTCTGCAAAGGTATGATTTTGGATAATTTCTTCCAAATCCACTTTGATAATCCTTGTGAATACGCATAATTACTGCTCTTTTTGATTTATTTTGTTGAGCAAAACATTCGCGTTGCTTAGGTGTTAAATAGTAAAATCTACCATGCGTTCAAAGGATGATAAAATAGAGGTAATTGGTGCTAGGGCGCATAACCTTAAGAATATTGATATTTCAATACCCAAGAATAAATTAGTGGTGATAACTGGGATCAGTGGAAGTGGAAAATCTTCACTTGCTTTTGATACCATTTATGCTGAAGGTCACCGAAGGTATATGGAAACCTTCGGGACATATGCAAGACAATTTATGGGTGAAATGGAGCGTCCGGATGTAGATAAAATAAGTGGACTATCACCGGTTATTTCAATTGAACAAAAGACTACCAATAAGAATCCGCGTTCAACGGTTGGGACCGTGACTGAAGTATATGATTTTCTTCGTTTGTTTTTTGCGAGAGTGGGTGAGGCGTATTCGATGAATACAGGAAAGAAGATGGTCAAGTTCAGTGATGAAGAAATTGTTGTGGATGTATTTAAAAAATGTCCAGGGAAAAAGATTACAGTATTGGCTCCGTTGGTAAGAGGTAGAAAGGGGCATTACAGAGAACTTTTTGAGGAAACCAGGAAAAAAGGTTTTGTGCGGGTGCGTATTGATGGTGAATTGAAAGAGTTGGTTCCAAAAATGCAAGTTGATCGTTACAAGATGCATGACATTGAAGTGGTTGTAGATAGGCTTGTTGTTGAGGCTGACATGAAAGTGAGAATAGCACAAAGCATTCAGCAATCCATGCAAATCGGAAAGGGATTGATTTTTATTTTGGATCATGAAACCGAAAAAATCATTCAGTACAGTAAGAAGCTCATGTGTGCTGAGACGGGTATTTCCTATGAAGAGCCATCGCCCAATTCATTTTCTTTCAATTCACCTTATGGTGCTTGTAATTTTTGCAAGGGAATTGGACAGCAGTATAATATTGATTTAAATGCGGTTATTCCAGATCGAAGTTTGTCTGTTGCTGACGGAGCAATTCTGCCTTTGGGTGAAGCTAGAGATTCTTACTATTTCAAAATGGTAGAACAACTGGCCAAAAAGAAAAAATTCAGTTTAAAGACCCCAATTGATCAGTTGAGTGAATCTGCCTTGAATTTGGTATTGTATGGAAACGAAGAAGGGTTGAATGCAGAGGAGTCGAGTCTTGATAAAGAAGATTATCCTGGTGTGGTCAATATGGTAGTGAAGTGGTTTACAGACAGCTCAAGTGATATGGTGAGAGAGTGGGCTGAAAAATACATGATGCTTACTCCTTGTACGTCTTGTAAGGGTACTCGTTTGAAGGAGGAGAGTTTGTGGTTCAAGATTGATGAAACAAATATTGCTGAGTTGTCTAATCTGGATTTGAACAGTTTGCACAATTGGTTTGAAGGAATCGAAAGCAGGTTAGATAAAAAACAAAATGCAATTGCAAAAGATATTTTAAAGGAGATCCGAAGCAGAGTTGTGTTTTTATTAGATGTTGGTCTTGGCTATCTTTCATTGAACAGACCTACAAGAACATTAAGTGGAGGAGAATCTCAACGGATCAGATTAGCAACGCAAATCGGATCTCAGTTACAAGGTATTACTTATATACTTGATGAACCATCAATTGGACTGCATCAGCGCGATAATCAACAATTGATACATGCATTGCAAAATCTGCGTGATATTGGTAACAGTGTGTTGGTCGTTGAACACGATAAAGATATCATGTGGGCCTCTGATCATTTGATTGATGTTGGTCCGCGTGCTGGAATACATGGTGGTACAATTGTTGCCCAGGGTACACCTCAGGATGTTTGTAATTCAAATTCAGAGACAGCATTGTATCTGAATAACCGAAAAAAAATTGAATTGCCTGCTGAACGGAGGAAAGGAAATGGTCACCAAATTGAATTGGTTGGTGTGAAAGGGAATAACCTGAAAAATGTTAGTGCAACATTTCCATTGGGCACATTCATCGTTGTATCAGGAGTGAGTGGAAGTGGGAAATCAACATTAATCAACGAGACCTTGTATCCGCTGTTGAGTAAACACTGTTATGACTCAAAGGCAGATCCCATGCCTTACAAAAGAATTACGGGTCTTGAGCACATCGATAAAGTAATTGAAATTGATCAGTCGCCTATTGGAAGGACTCCCAGAAGTAATCCTGCGACTTATTGTAATTTCTTTTCTGATATCCGACAGTTGTTTGCTGCTGTTCCTGAGGCCAAGATTCGAGGGTATACTGCAGGTCGATTTTCTTTTAACGTAAAAGCGGGTAGATGTGATGTATGTGAGGGAGGTGGGTTGCGGGTAATTGAAATGAATTTCTTGCCTGATGTATATGTGCATTGTGAGAAGTGCAATGGTAGAAGATACAACAGAGAGACTTTAGAAATTCGTTACAAAGGGAAATCCATTAGTGATGTATTAGATATGACAGTTGAAGAGGCGGTTGAGTTTTTTCAGCATGTACCTTATCTCTATAGAAAAATAAAAGTGTTACAGGAAGTTGGTTTGGGCTATGTAACAATTGGACAATCTGCTGTAACGCTGAGTGGAGGAGAGGCGCAGAGGGTAAAGTTGGCAACAGAGTTGTCTAAAAAAGATACAGGTAAGACTTTCTATATTTTAGATGAACCAACAACTGGACTTCATTTCCAAGACATCAGTTTATTATTGAACGTCTTGAATAAGCTTGTTAACCGTGGTAATACAGTCCTGGTTATTGAGCATAATATGGATGTAGTTAAAATGGCAGATTATATTATCGACTTAGGACCAGAGGGAGGAAGTGGAGGAGGATCGATTTTGTACCAGGGAGATATCTATGGTTTATTAAAAGTGAAGGGAAGTCATACTGCGAGATTCTTGCAAGAAGAATTGAAATAAGTTTAAAACCTAACAACAGGGCATTTAACGCCACTATTTCTACCATAGTTGGAATTGTTATTTCTTCCCAAGCGGATACTCAGTTTGATGGTTGAAGCATAATAGGCATCTTTATTGCTGGCAGTGCCTCTTTTATTTCCTACGCCATAGCTCGGTCTGTATACACCGCCATTTGCAAAAGCAGTTTTGTTGGCCATTTGAATGGCCATTTTTGCTTCGGGACTTTCCTCACCAAAGTGGGCATAAAAATCTTCATTGCTGATGTAATTGGTACTTACATCATCTATGTAGTCGGTAAATGTTTTGCGGTTTACAATTTCAAATGCTAAGGCAACATTTTGGTTCATGTAATATTTTAGACCAAAGCCATAAGGAATATTCATTTGTGTAAGCTTGTACTCTTTGCGGTCTGCATACTTAGCCATTCCCTGTCCTTCAGTTTTTAATGGCTTTAAGTCGACCCATGTTTTTGTTCCGTCTTCAGCTTCGTATTGTGCTTGAGGATTAAAGTTGAATACACCCACACCAATTACAAAATAAGGTCTGATTCTGTGGTAAACATCTTCAGACTCATATTCAAATAATGTAGTAGGATAAATTTCTGTAACGAGTAATGCCTCTCTTACTGGAGACCTGAAATGCTGATTTCTTGCTTTTCTGGCTTCTTCATATCCACCTAGACCGTTGATTAAGCTGTCTGCCCCTTCAAGTCTTCCGATGTTCGCAGAAAATGTAAACGAAATGAATTCACTGGCACGATAAGTTACATGTGCTCCAGTCATGAATTTGGTTAAGGAAACCATATTGTCTTTAAGGAACCCTTTTCCTTTACCTGCATTACCACCTAAATCACCGAGAAAGTTGGAAAAACCATAGTTAACCCCAAGTTCAAGTTTTGACTGCTGTGCAAAGGTTGTGCTGATTTGAAGCAACAACATAAGCATAATTGCACATAGCGCATTTAGAAGACTAATGAGTCTGGTTTTCATGGGGTTGGATACTTAGTTGTCTTTACGACACTATAGAAACGGTAACCAACTATCCCATATTATATCATAACATAAAATCGAGGGGAATTGCGGTATGATCAGTACACTTCTTCAGTATTTTTACTGATTTCTGATCATTTTGATATGAGGAATATCATCCTCCAGGTAGGCTTCACTACATTGGATAAAGCCAAAACTTTCATAAAATTTTTTCAAATATAGTTGTGCACCAATCTTTATATCGAGGGGCCCATATAATGCAATAGTTTCTTCAATTGCTTTATTCATCAAGGCAATTCCAACTCCTTTTCTTCTGAATAAAGGTGATGAAACAACCCTTCCAATAGAGGGCTCCTCATAAGCCAATCCCGGAGGCAGAATCCTTACCACTGCTGCAAGATTTCCCTCAATTCTTCCTTGCAGATGATGAGCAAACTGATCTTTATCGTCCATGTCTAAAAACACACAGTTTTGCTCCACCACAAATACTTCACTTCTGAGTTTAAGTATCTCATATATTTCTTTGGCAGAAAGCTCATCAAATTTTTTAAGTGACCAATCGATTTTTTCCATTACATGTAAATAGGAGACAAAGTTAATTCAAGTTGCTGAATGGAGCTCTTTAATTGAGTTGCTGTAATTGAAATGAGTTAAATTTGAAAGAAAAACAATCAGTAGTTTTTCATCCATATTAAACAATCCAATTGAATACCTCAAAGGTGTAGGACCACTTCGTGCGGATATGCTCAAAAAGGAGTTGCAGATTTTTACATTTGAAGATTTGCTCAATCATTTTCCTTTAAGGCACCTGGATAGAACAAGCATTCAATCTATTGCTCAGATCAATCCTGCAATGGATCATGTACAAGTAAGAGGGATTGTAATATCAATGGAAATCATCGGAGAACGCCGGGCCAAACGTTTGGTGGTTTACCTGAGAGACAAAACAGGCATCATTGAAATGACCTGGTTTCAAGGTATCAATTGGGTGGAAAAGTCAATACAAGTGGGACAAGAATACCTGGCTTTTGGGAAGCTTGGATTTTTTCTTGGAAAACCGCAGTTGAATCATCCCGAAATTGAGTCGGTAAGGGAGCACAATGCATCTGGTAAATCACATTTGGAACCCATTTATCCCGTAACTGAAAAATTGAAAGCAAGAGGGCTCAATGGAAGAGCGATGGGGAAATTGATGGAGCAGTTGTATTTAGTCTTGGAAGAAAAAGAATTGCCTGAATGTCTGCCCGACCATCTGCTTAAAAAATACAATTTTATCAGCCGATTTAAGGCCTACCAGTATTTACATTTTCCTCCAACTTTAAATCATTTTCATTCAGCTGTAGAGCGAATGAAATTCGAAGAATTATTTATTGCACAGTTGAGATTAGGGATGTTGCGATCATCCAGGCATAGATTTTCCAGAGGAGTAATATTTTCTCAGGTAGGTGATGCTTTTAATACTTTTTTTAGAGAACATCTTCCTTTCGAACTCACGAATGCACAGAAGCGAGTATTGAAAGAAATCAGGCAAGATACTGGTACTGGAAGGCAAATGAACAGGTTGCTGCAAGGCGATGTGGGAAGCGGAAAGACGATTGTGGCCTTGATGTCTATGCTGATCGCAGTCGATAACGGCTATCAATCCTGTTTGATGGCACCAACAGAAATATTGGCACGTCAGCATGCAGAACAATTTTCTCGGTTATTACAACCAATGGGAATTGAAGTGGGTTTGCTTACTGGTTCTACGAAAGCCGCGGAGCGAAAAATCATTTTATCTGCTATTGAAGAAGGAAAGATGAAGATTATTGTTGGAACACATGCATTGATTGAGGATGCTGTACGGTTTAATAATCTTGGATTAGCAGTGATTGACGAACAGCATAAGTTTGGTGTTGCGCAAAGAGCAAAACTGTGGGAGAAAAATAATATTCCTCCGCATGTGTTGGTGATGACAGCTACACCAATTCCAAGGACTTTAGCCATGACAGCCTATGGAGATTTGGATTACAGTGTGATTGATGAATTGCCGCCAGGAAGAACTCCAATTACTACGGTTCATCGTTTGGATGATGCGAGGCCACAGGTGATGGATTTTATCAAATCAGAAATAAAGCTTGGTCGGCAGATTTATTTTATTTTCCCACTCATTGAAGCCAGTGAAAAATTGCAATATGAAGATTTGATGCAAGGATATGAAAATGTAAAAGCCTGGTTCCCAGAACCACAATACTGGATCAGTATGGTTCATGGCAGAATGAATGGAGAGCAGAAAGATGGTAATATGAAAAGGTTTGTGGAGAGAGAAACACAGATTATGGTAGCAACTACCGTTATTGAAGTAGGTGTGAATGTACCCAATGCTTCAGTGATGGTGATTGAAAGTGCAGAGAAATTTGGATTAAGTCAGCTGCATCAGCTTAGAGGAAGGGTAGGTAGAGGAAGTGAAAAGAGTTATTGTATTTTATTATCAGGAAATCAGATAGGAAGAGATGCGAAAGACAGGTTGCATGTTATGTGTTCAACAAATGATGGTTTTAAAATAGCAGAAAAAGACCTGGAGTTGCGAGGGCC
>CAZVYI010000028.1:0-20603 GCA_964631755.1 uncultured Sphingobacterium sp.
TCCATTAAGATGGTGAGTGTTCTCAAAGGAGAGGTAGCCGTTAAAAAATATGGTGAAAAAGCAAAAAATGGTGTTGTGGAAATCACGACAAAAAAGTGATTCATGCCAATCGCCATTTCTCCAAATGGGGAGCTCATGAATTTTTGTATGGTTTAAATATAAAGCGGCCTTTGGGCCGTTTTTTTATTGAATTATGTGATGAGTGGCAGCTGATCTTTTTGTGAGGGCTGACAATATTCTCTATTTTGCGTTATTAATTATGTGTGGACTTGTAATGCGAAAAAGTGGTTTCAAATTTTTATTGTTGTTAGGTTTATTGTTCACTATTCAAAAAGGATGGGGGCAAGTATTAAATGGGGATAGCATCTTGCGTAAAGCCTCTGCAGATTATCTGCTATTGATGAAGCAGAATGCTTCACTGTATAATGGAGCTGAGTATATTGCGCCTAAGCAGCTTATTGAAGGCTTTCCATTTTTTGGTCGGGAAAATTATTTTGATGGTTTTGTCATTACTTCTGGGGTTAGTTTTTTTGATGTCCCCATTCAATACGACCTGGTTAATGATGTTTTGTTGATTTGGTCTCATGATCGTTCAATTTTATTGATGTTAAATTCAGAAAAAATTGAACGTTTTCAATTGGGAAAGGAGTCGTTTATTAGAGCTGGTCTTATCAAACAGAATGATGCTGAAACCCACAAGGGATTTTTTCAACTCATACACGAAGGACAGCATATGGCTGTATCTAAAAAACGAAAAGTAGTCGTGCAGAAAACAGCTTCAGATAAATCATATGCTTTTTATAAACAATTCAATACCTATTATCTGATCATCAATGGCGATTGGATCCAGGTTGGTAGTCAGAAGTCAGTGATAAATGCACTTAAGGATAATAAGGATGCGATAAAAGCATTTATCAATAAGCAGCAATTGAACTTTCGTAAATCACCTGAAGTATTCTTGAAAGAAGTTCTAACCTATTGCGAAACATTGAATAAATGAGACTTAGTAGGATTATAAATTGCCTTTTCTTTTTTTTGCTTTTGATGTTTGTAGGTTCCATCAAGGCACAGGATAGAAAGTTATATTCCTTCGCATTCAATTATCTATCTCAGTCAGCAATTTTAGATAGTATTTCTTCTTCGACTGGAATTAAGATTTTTTATGATCCATCTTCAATAGATACTGTAAAAAAAACTACCATCGTTAGAGATGTTACGTTTGATAAGTTATTGGCTGAAGTTTTAAAGGGGACCTCACTTAATTTTTATTTGTCTAACCGTAACGAAGTATTCATAGTTGATAAATCCTATCAAGTAGTTACTCAGTTTAAAATATTGGGATCTGTAAATGAGGAAAAGAGTCTGTCTATACATCAGAAATCTATAAGTGCTGAATCCTTTCTGGATAAAAAAACTAACATTCAACAATTGGAGAATAAGTTGATTGAAATTGGTTCTAAACAAAATCCAACTTCATCTTCTAAAATCGTATTGGCTGGATATGTCAAGGATATGAATTCTGGTGAAGGGATTGTGGGGGCTACTGTATATGCTGTAGCGCAAAAACAAGGAGTAGTTACTGATGCTTTTGGATTTTTTTCTATCAAATTGCCTGTTGGCAGATCTACTTTAAATATAAGTAGTGCCGGCATGAAACCTGCTCGTCGCGAAATCCTGGCATATGGCGATGGTCAACTGGTAGTTGAGATGAAGGAGAATGTACCTACATTAAAAGCTGTGACTGTTGTTGCAGAGAAAAATTCTAATGTACGTCGGATGCAGATGGGTGTGGAGAGACTCACTGCACGTACAATTAAATCTGTTCCGGTTTTACTTGGAGAGCCAGATGTGTTGAGGGTTTTATTGACTTTACCAGGTGTGACTTCCGTAGGAGAAGCGAGTACGGGTTTTAATGTAAGAGGTGGATCTACTGACCAGAATCTAATTTTGTTAAATGATGCCACTATTTACAATCCATCCCATGTTTTTGGATTCTTTTCTGCTTTCAATCCTGATCAAATTAAAAGTGCAGAACTCTATAAAAGTTCAATACCAGAAAGATTTGGTGGAAGACTTTCCTCTGTGTTGGATATTGCAACACGTGATGGTAATTCAAAGAACTGGACAGGTACAGCGGGAATTGGTCCTTTGACAAGCAAGTTCAATATTGAAGGTCCGCTTGTAAAGGATAAAACAACTTTACTTGCTGGTGTACGTACAAGTTATTCTGATTGGATTATCAAACAAATACCTGATCCATCATATAAAAACAGTAGCGCATCTTTTTATGATGTGAATTTACATCTGGCGCATAAATTGACTAAGAAAGATGATTTGTACCTGACTTTTTACAAAAGTGCTGATCAATTTAGGTTAGGAAATGATACTACCTTCAGTTATGCAAATCAAAATATTGTCGCCAAATGGAAACATGTTTACAGCAACAAATTGTATTCCACTGTTACAGCTGGGCAAGATGCGTATAACTATAATGTAAAAGGTGATCTTGGTTCTGTAAAAGGTTATCAGTTAAATTTTGGTATCAAGCAGCAGCATTTCAGAACGGAATTTAATTACACAGCTTCCAATAAGCATACATTCAATGCGGGAGTGAATCTTGTCAATTACCAAATAACACCAGGATCTATCAGGCCTACTGGAAACTCTTCCAAAGTGGCTGAAGATAAAGTGGCTCAAGAGCAAGCAAGAGAAATTGCAATTTATATAGGTGATAAGTATAGCATCAATGATCAGCTTTCTGTTAGTTTTGGTTACCGCCATTCTCTTTTTCAGTCGCTTGGACAACAAAAAGTATATCAATATGCAAATGGTCTACCAAGAGATCAAAGCACTGTTGTTGACTCTACCATTTTTGGTCCTGGTAAAGTTGCTAAAACCTATCAAGGTCCTGAACTAAGGTTTTCTATGCGTTATGTTATTAATGAACAAACATCAATTAAGTTCAGTTACAATAATATCCGTCAGTATATTCATTTGTTATCCAATACTACTGCAATCTCACCTACTGATATTTGGAAACTTAGTGATGAACATATTCGTCCACAACTTGGTCAGCAAGTTTCATTGGGACTCTACAGAGATTTCCCAAAATTAGGTTTAGAAACATCTGTTGAAATTTATTATAAGTCGATCAATAACTTCTTAGACTATAAGAGTGGTGCGCAAATTGTCATGAATAAAAATATTGAGCGCGATGTGTTAACCACTAAGGGAGAGGCCTATGGTGCAGAATTCATGATTAAAAAAACAAGTGGAAAGTTGAATGGGTGGATGAGTTACGCATATTCAAGAATTCTCTTATCAATGGATGACCCCATTGCCGGTCAAATTATCAATAAGGGTAATCCTTATCCTGCAAATTTTGATAAGCCCCATGCAATTAATTTCGTCGGTAATTACAAGTTCACTCACCGCTATGCATTGTCACTTAATATGCAATACAGTACGGGCCGCCCAATTACCTTACCTATTGCCATTTTTGATTTAGGAGGCTCTCAAAGAGTTTTGTATTCAGAACGTAATCAATATAGGGTTCCAGATTATTTCAGGGCCGATATATCCTTCAATATTGAGGGCAATCACAAAGTCAAGCAGAAGACACACAATAGCTGGTCGCTCGGGATTTACAATGCAACAGCAAGAAGAAATCCTTATTCAGTTTATTTTGTTGAAGAGAACGGAAAGATAAAAGGGTATAAATTATCTGTTATCGGGACTGCAATTCCTTATATCACATTTAATATTAGATTTTGATGCGAAAGGGTTGTTCAATATTGATTTTATCACTTTTTGTTTTGCTTTTTCAAGCATGCAAAGAGCTCTATTTTCCTGCAATCATTGAAGCTCCAAACAGCTACCTTGTTGTGGATGGTATGATTAAAGTGGGAGGAGATTCTACTTTAATCCGACTAACCAGGACAAGAAATTTAAAGGATTCTAATGCTGTTATAACAGAAGAGGGTGCTTTTGTTGTTTTGGAAGGCAATCAGGGTGGTTATTTCCCATTTACTCGATTAGGAAATGGTTTTTATGGAACGGCTCCATTAAATCTAAATACGAGTGAGAGATTTATTTTAAAAATTATTACAAAAGATAATAAGCAATATCAATCTGATTTGATTCCTGTTAAACCGACACCAGCAATTGATAGCGTTTCCTGGGTACGTGATTCAAGTGTTACTGTGCGTGTTTCCACACATGATCCGAGTGGAAACAGTCGTTTTTACAGATGGGAATTTGAAGAGACCTGGGAGTACAATTCTTACTATGAATCCATTTTAGGGTATGATTATGGAACCAATCAGCCCTTTTATCTTGACCCGAAAGATTATCTGAACAGGTGTTGGTCGAGTGAAAAATCTTCATCCATATTACTGGCCAGTACCAATACGCAAGTCGAAGATGTAGTTGAGAATTTATCAATTACAACCATTCCTCAGGGTTCAGATAAAGCAAGCGTGCGTTACAGTATTTTGGTTAAGCAATATGCACTTACCAAAGAAGCATTTGAATATTGGCAACTGTTGAGGAAGAATACCAATGAATTGGGCTCTATTTTTGGAAATCAGCCTGCTGAATTAATTAGTAATATAAAATGTGTGAGTAATCCTGATGAGCCAGTTGTTGGGTTCATTAGTATTTCTTCCATTCAACAAAAAAGATTATTCATAAGGAGAGGAGAACTATCCGGATGGACACCAGATTTTTCACTGAAACAATTATGTGAACCCAAGATTGTTGGTCCCGACAGCTTGAGTTTCTATTTGCAGAGAAATCGTAACCTCATGCAGGCATATAATATAACTGGAGGTGGAACTGCATTGGCTGATAAGCGTTGTATTGATTGCAGATTAAGGGGTGGAACTACAAAAATGCCTTCATACTGGTAAACATGATTAAGCTATCAACATATTATTTCATTAAAATATACAAGCGATGGATTTGTTTGCTTGCTGTTTTTTTTCTCGTTGAATCTGCATATACACAAGTTGAGCAGCAATTGCCTTCGATTGCTCCAGAAATTTCATTTCTGCATTTAGCTAAAACAGGTTATGTAACTGGTGAATTGATTTGGTATAAATTATATGTTGTATCTACAAAGGATGGAAGGTTGTCTCCTGTTAGTAAAATTGCTTACTTAGAATTGTTGCAGGAAGATGGTATGGCGGGATACCAGCAAAAAGTTGAAATTGAAAGTGGTAGTGGAGACGGATCGTGGTTATTGCCAGCAACACTTCCATCGGGTAAATATATGTTGCGGTGCTATGTGTCAACTCAAAAATCAAATCCAGCTAGTATTTATTCAACTTCAATTCAGGTAATTAATCCTTCTATTCCTTCATCAGTTAAAATCAAGTTTAAAGATAAGAGCAACTATACAGGTTACGCATCAATTGATAATAAGCTTCTGGTGCAGCAGCTCAATAATTCTTCATTATTACAACAGGATTCTATTCTTCTATCTGGGTTGCAGAATATATATTCTACACGAAACAAAGTAAATGTCAGTGTAACCTTTCCAAATTCATCTGCAGAACTCTCTGTGGCTGTTTACAAGTTGGATGGTTTGGAATTGCAACATCATCGGTCATTTGATTTGACTACATCTGTACTTAAGCAAGCTGCTTTAGAGCTTGCTGGTAATAGCAATAAAGGCTCAATTTATCCAACTGAATACAGTGGCCACTTTGTAACAGGAACTGTTGTAGATAGACAAACAGGTAAACCCATCACTGGTGTTCCTGTTTATCTCAGTGTAAGCGGTGAAAGATTTTATTTTGGAAAGTCGATAAGTGATCAAAAGGGAGCAGTGCGTTTTGATATCGGCAAGCCATATGGCTCAAAACAAATCGTTGTTCAGTTACCACAGTTAAAAGATTCAAATGCAATTGTTCAAATTGATGTACCCTTCGCAAGTGCAGCAATCTTAGAAAAGCCAGATGCTTCTGTTTCATTTAATGGTGATATAAAAGAGTTAGAAGAAAGGATTTTTTATGCAACAGTTGATCAATCGTTTGATGCCAATAAAACCTCAACCTTCATTTTGCCTCATTTTAATGATAGTACTGTGTTTTATGGTACACCTGACAAGACTTATTACTTAGATGATTATACTCGGTTCAATACCATGGAAGAAGTATTGCGTGAATATGTGGTAGAAGTCGATTTGCGAAAATCTAATCAGCAATATAAATTGGCAGTTTTAGACCTCCCCAATAAGAAATCTTTTGAAAATAACCCTTTGGTATTGATTGATGGAGTGCCCACAAGTGATATCAATAAGGTAGTAGCTTTTGATCCTTTGAAAGTTAAGCGGATGGATATCGTAGCGAGAAAATTCTTTTTAGGTGATCAGACTTATGATGGTATTGTCAGTTTGATTACCTACAACGGAGATTTGGGAGGCTACGAACTGGATAAGCAGACCTTGTTAGTTGATTATCCAGGAATACCCATGAAACCAAAGTATAGTGGTGTTCAATATTTAGATAAACTGACAATAAACAGTAAAATGCCTGACCTAAGGGTTTTACTGCATTGGGAACCATATATTAAGCTTACTCAGAATCTATCTCAATCAATTTCTTTCTATACTGCTGATTTAGTAGGTGATTATGTGATAGAATTCAAAGGTATAAGTAAAAATGGCCAAATTTTAACTCAACAACATTACTTTTCAGTCGTTAAATAGACAGCCAATTTCACTAAATTTGGCTAAGTATAAATTCAAACATCATGCAAGAAGCATATATCGTTGCCGGTTTAAGAACAGCTGTTGGAAAGTCAAAGCGCGGTGGATTCAGGTTTACAAGACCTGATGATCTGGCCATTGAAGTGATTCAGGAATTGATGAAAAAAGTTCCTGAGCTAGATAAAACAAGGATTGATGATGTGATTGTGGGTAATGCTGTACCTGAAGCAGAGCAAGGATTGCAAGTCGGCAGGATTATTGCAGCGCGTGCCCTAGGTGAACAAGCTCCTGGTATCACGGTGAACAGGTATTGCGCTTCTGGTTTAGAAACCATAGCCATGGCGACTGCCAAAATCAGAGCTGGAATGGCTGAGTGTATTATTGCTGGCGGTACTGAAAGCATGAGTTTTGTTCCTGCAGCAGGATGGAAAACAGTTCCTTCATTTAACATTGCATCAGATGAGCCTGACTATTACATCAATATGGGATTGACCGCTGAGGCTGTTGCAAAACAATTCAATGTTAGTCGTGAAGCTCAGGATGAATTTTCACTGGCTTCGCATCAAAAGGCTTTACATGCCATTCAAAACGGGCATTTCAAAGATGGGATTGTCCCCATCACTGTAAATGAAGTTTATCTGGATGAAAAGGGTAAGCGACAGAAAAGAAGTTATGTTGTTGATACTGACGAAGGAGTTCGTGCTGATACAAGTTTAGAAGGATTAGCAAAACTGAAGCCAGCTTTTGCCGTTAAAGGAACCGTAACTGCGGGAAATTCATCACAAACAAGTGATGGTGCAGCTTTTGTAATTGTGATGAGTGAAAAAATGGTAAAAGAATTGGGGCTGCAACCAATAGGTAGACTCGTGCACAGTGCAGTCGCCGGGGTTAATCCTAAGATCATGGGAATCGGTCCTGTTGTTGCTATTCCTAAAGTGCTCAAATTAGCAGGAATGAGCATAGCGGATATTGATTTGATTGAACTCAATGAAGCATTTGCTGCCCAATCACTCGCTGTTATCAATGAACTGCAGTTGGATGCATCGAAAATTAATATCAATGGTGGTGCTATTGCATTAGGGCATCCTTTGGGTTGCACAGGAGCTAAGCTGACAGTTCAGTTACTTGGCGATTTGAAGCGACTCAACAAACGTTATGGTATGGTGTCTGCTTGTGTGGGTGGGGGACAAGGTATTGCAGGTATTATCGAAAGGTTTTAATGATTTGCAATATCGTTGCAAATTTGTTTTTTTGCTTAGCTTTGTCTCTTTGAAAGAAGAATGAGATTGAAGCTGGCTACCATATTGTTTTTTCTTCTTATGAGCAATCAGATAACTGCTCAATGTATTCTTAACATTCGTGGAGTCATTAAAGATGCAGATACCCGATTGGTATTGGAAAAGGCCACTGCAACAATTGTAGAACTCAAGAAATCAGTAGTAACGGATCAGCAGGGAAAGTATTTGATAAGTGGACTTTGTCCGGGCGACTATACCTTACGCATCAGCCATGCTGGTTGTCAGACTACCGATTATCATTTTCACATCAAAGATGACATGGAGAAGCATATTGATCTTCCTCATGCTGAAAATGTATTACAGGAAGTGGTTGTAGTAGGTGCTGCGTCTATACGTGCAGAAGGTATAACCGGAGAATTGAAGGGAAAGGAATTGGCTGCAACAAGGGGTTTGACACTTGGGGAATCTTTACAAAGAATTGCGGGTGTGACTGTTTTGCAAACAGGAAACAATATCTACAAGCCAGTCATACAAGGCTTGCACAGTAGTCGCGTTTTAATTTTAAACAACGGTATCAGACAAGAAGGTCAGCAATGGGGTAGTGAACATGCACCTGAAATTGATCCCTATGTAGCTAATCGTCTCACAGTAATTAAAGGAGCTTCTTCCGTGAGATACGGAGGTGATGCTATAGGAGGTGTAGTTTTGGTGGAACCTAGGTTGTTGCAATATCACCGTGAGCTGAATGGAGAAATCAATCTTGCAGCATTTTCCAATAACAGACAGGGAGTTGTTTCTGCAATGGTAGAAAGTAGTTTCGATAAGGAAGAGAAAACCGCATGGCGTTTGCAAGGAACCATAAAACGAGGTGGTAATGCAAGAACTCCTGCATACTGGCTGAAAAATTCTGGCGTTGAAGAGTTTAACATGTCGGCCGCAGCTGGATGGCGCAGCAATAACAAGGGTGCAGAAGTATTTTATAGTTTATTCAACAGTAGGATTGGCATTTTTTCTGGTGCTCATATTGGCAACTTGACTGACTTAGAAAATCTAATTCGACTTCAGGAGCCTCCTGATTACATCAAGGATGCAGGTTTTACTTACAATATTGATAGACCCTACCAAGACGTACAGCATCATTTGTTGAAAGTAAAAGCGTATTCAGAAAATCTGGGAGAAAGTCGCTTGAGTCTTACTTTATCCTCTCAATTGAATATTCGCAAAGAATTTGATTTAATAAGATCCGAATCAAGCTTGCCGCAGTTGCAATTGAATTTGCTTACGAATATGGCAGATCTTGTATGGGAGCATTATGGAAATACCAAGCTGAAAGGTTCTATGGGATTGAATGCAATGCTTCAGCAAAATTCAATCAACTACCGTTATTTTATTCCGAATTATACTGGTGTTGATTTAGGCTTATGGGTGGCTGAAAAATATAAGTTTAAGAACTGGCAGATAGAGGCAGGCCTACGCTATGATTTTCGCAGTCGGTTTGCTATCAAAGACAATGATAAAGCGCCGAATGATGTCTTGATGGGTAATGCGTTAGTGCCAGGGGAGCCTTATGGGAATAGAAATTTCACCGGCCTTTCCGGAACGAGTGTAGTAGCCTATTCATTTAATGAAAATTTAAGAGCATCAGTAACTGCTGCCACAGCATGGAGAGCTCCACAAGTAAACGAGCTATTCAGTAACGGATTGCACCACGGCGCTGCTAGGATTGAACGAGGTGATCCCACTATTAATCCTGAGCGTGCATATAGTTTGTTGGGAAATATCTTGTACAACAACAGTAAGTGGGAAATTGATTTTGGAGTCTATAACAAAATCATCAATGATTTCATTTATTTAAAACCGGCTTATCCGCCTTTATTAACTATTCGAGGGGCATTTCCTGCATTTGATTATGCACAAACTGATGCGGTACTCACAGGTGCTGATGTAAATGTTGGTTATAAGTTCAATAATCATTTACGTTCACAGATCAAAGCATCTATTTTAAGAGCATATGATCGTGGACAAAATACCTGGTTGATTCAAATGCCATCAGATAGATATGAAGCAGATCTTAGTTATGTTTTTGTGGATGGAAGAAAATTAAAACAACCTTCTGTCAAAATTGCTTATCAGTATGTTACAGAGCAAAAGAGGGTGCCACCAACAGGAAATATAAAAGTGATTAGTCCGTCTGGGCAGGAGTCGATGGAGTCAGATTATATGGCGCCGCCACCCGCATACGGGTTGGTTAATTTTGAAGCAGCTACCGGTATGGAGTTAATGAAAAGAAAAGTTGATGTTGTTTTTGGGATATCGAATGTGTTCAATATTGCATACAGGGATTATATGAACGCATTTCGCTATTTCGCATTAGATAGAGGAAGAAATATTTCACTTAAAATAAAAATGTCCTTTTAAAATTGAAATGTATGAAGAACAAAAATTTAATGATAGTCTTATTTTTTGGCACGGCTCTTTTCATGAACAGCTGCAAGAAAGAAAAGATTGATCCAAATCAAAGTGAGTTGATAACGACCTTAAGATTGAAATTTACCAACACGATCTCCTCCAGTATCAATCCATTGGTGTATGAATTTAAAGACTTAGATGGTGAAGGTGGTGCGGCTCCTGTGAAGTTTGATGATATCGTATTACAAAAAAATATTCCTTATATCTGTGAAGTAACTGTTTTGAATGAAAGTGTAAGTCCAGCTGATAATATTACAGCTGAAATCAAGGCAGAAGCGAACGATCATCAATTCTATTTTGTTCCAAGTTCATCCAATTTGCTTTCTGTTTCTAATTATGATACGGACACCAATGGGTTACCATTGGGGTTATCATCATTTTGGGTAACAGGTTTAAATCCAGGAAGCGGTACAGTTAAAGTTGTGCTGAAGCATAAACCTGGAACAAAAGCGGCTAATGACCTGATCAACAAGGGAGAAACAGATATTGAACTTGATTTCAAATTGATTATTCAGTAAATAATTTAATCTTTTTTTCTTTCACCGATCTGCTGACGCCACATGGCATAATAAAGTCCTTTGGCGTTGAGCAGTTCCTGGTGAGAACCAGTTTCTACAATTTCGCCACGTTCCAATACATAAATTGTGTCTGCATGCATGATGGTCGATAATCGGTGTGCAATCAGCAAAGTAATTTGTTCTTTCCTTGCAGAAATTGATCTAATGGTTTCTGTTATTTCTTCTTCCGTTATCGAATCTAATGCAGAGGTCGCTTCATCAAATAATAAAACTCTTGGATTTCTGAGTAATGCACGAGCAATTGATATGCGTTGCTTTTCACCACCAGAAAGTTTTAGACCACCTTCACCAATTACTGTATTGATACCATTATCAGCTCGCTTTAATAAGTTGTGACAAGAGGATTTGTCGAGTGCCAATTGAATTTCTACTTCTGTTGCGTTGGGGTTGACAAACAAAAGATTTTCTTTGATGGTACCAGAAAACAACTGTGTGTCTTGTGTTACAAAACCAATTTGTTTTCTCAGGTCTTCGAAATCTATTTCATTTTCATCTAATCCATTGTAGAGGATTTTACCTTCTTGTGGCCGGTAAAGTCCAACCAGCAATTTCATCAATGTTGTTTTTCCTGAACCCGATGGCCCCACAAAAGCAATAGTTTCACCTCTGTTCACCTGGAAACTGATACCATCAATTGCTTTTTGTCTTGCAGTGAGGTGCTTGAATCCAACCGCTTTGAATTCCAGGGTTTCTATGTTGCCAAGATGTACTGGATTTGCTGGGGTAGATTCCGGTTGTTTTTGCATCAGTTGATGGTAATTTCCAATCGATGCTTCTGCTTCACGATATGACAAAATAATATTTCCAATTTCTTGAAGTGGTCCAAAAATAAAGAAGGAAAAGAATTGCATGGTCACCATTTCATGTGGTTGCATTTCGTCTCTGAAGACCAACCACATCAAGAGAAATAAAATGACCTGGCGTAAAGTGTTTACCAGGGTGCCTTGCAAGAAGCTGATACTCCTGATTCTTTTTACTTTGGTCAGTTCTAATCCTAAAATTTTATACGTGTCTGAATTGAGTCGGTTTACTTCTTGTGTTGTTAGACCTAAACTCTTCACCAATTCAATATTGCGTAAACTTTCTGTGGTGGTTCCGGCCAGTGAGGTAGTGCTGCTCACGATTTTTTTCTGGATAATTTTTACCTTTTTACTCAAGGCATTGGTACCCCATGATAAGAGAGAAATACCGACTACATAGGCTACAGGAACGGTCCAGTGTATATAGACGGATGCATAGACAAAAACAAAAATAACCCCAACAACAATTGCAAAGAGTGCATTCACAAAGTAGTTGATGAACTTCTCCGTATCTGTTCTCACCTTTGTTAAGATACTAAGCGTTTCACCACTTCTTTGGTCTTCAAATTCCTGATAGGGCAATTTCATTGCATGTTGAAGACCATCAGTAAAAATCTTTGCTCCAAATTTCTGAATGACCACATTGGCAAAATAGTCCTGAAGGTTTTTTGCAATTCGACTCACCATTGCAGTACCCATAGACATCAACAGCAGTAACATTGTGGCAGAGAAAAACTCATTCCAGTCAAATGCGTTGCCATTTTCCTGTCTGGTATTGATATCTTGAGAAAGTTTGATGATTCTTCCAAAAATGATCGGATCAATTAACGAGAAAACTGTGTTAACTGTCGACAATAACATGGTGAGTGCAATCAGCCACTTGTAGGGCTTGAGGTAGCCATATAATAATTTCATATGGCAAGATTACACCAAATTTTACACCAATGTTTAAACGCTAATAAAGAAACTATCAATTTTTCCTAAAAGTCCATTTTAGCATTTCTTTCCAGGTCACTTTTTTACCATACATCAAAATACCAGTACGGTAAATTTTACCGGCAAACCAGGTTGAAAAAATAAATCCACCTACAAGGCTTAACATTGAAGCGGCCAACTGCCAATAAGGAACAGTACTTGGCATTCCAAAGGGAATTCTTCCCATCATGATAATCGGTGATGTAAATGGTATGATACTCGTCCATATAGCCAATGAACTATTTGGATTGGCCAATACAGATTGCAGAATGATGAATGAGAAAATGATAGGCATTGAAATCGGCATCATCAATTGTTGTGCCTCTTGTGGATCTTCATTGATAACACTACCAACAGCAGCAAATAATGAAGCATAAAATAAATATCCTCCCAAGAAATAGAAAACGAAACAACTGAGGATTAACATCCAGTTTACTCCTTCGGTAATTGTATTCTGTGCTTCCAGAATTTTTAGTGCTCCTGGGTTAGCACTGGCAACTGCGCTAACAGAAGTGCCTGCTTGTTGGGCATTTTGAAATTCCTGATACGCTTCTGCAGGGATAAAGGCAGATAGTGAACTTGAAATGGCGATCATTAGTCCAATCCATAACAGCAACTGTGTTAAACCTACACCGGCAATTCCAATAATCTTACCGAGCATGAGTTCAAATGGTTTGCATGAAGAAACAATCACTTCTGCAATTCTGTTGGTCTTTTCTTCAGCAACTCCACGCATTACCATTGCACCAAAAATGAACATGGTAATATAAATCAGTAAGCCGCTGCCAAAGCCAATACCGTAGGCAAGTCCAGAATTAGATTCTTTCGCTTCACCTTCCTCATCAGCAATCATGGTTTTCATGATTACATTTTCTTCAGATGCATCTGAGATGGAATCTAATGTAGATTTATTGATGCCTTTTTCAAGCAATAAATTATTTTCAAGTGCTTTATTCAGTTGTCTTTCAATGTAGCGAGATGGTTCAAAACCAATTTGTCCGGCTGAATGCAATTCCGCAACAATTTTTCCATCAACATAACTTGGATAAAGTACTGCGTCAAACTTTTTATCCTTGTAATTAACAGAGTCAACACCTTCTGGGAATGCAAAAACAACACTACCGGTATCGCTTTTTAAATTTTGACTAAGAAATGCTGGTTCATCAATTACAGCAACGCTGATTTCCTCTCTTGAGGTGGCTGCAAAATAGGCTGATCCTGCAATGAAGGCAACAAAGATCAAAGGCATCAGAAAAGTCATCAACAAAAACCTTTTGTTGCTTACCCTGGTGATGTATTCTCTTTTTATGATGAGTAAAACCTTGTTCATGTTCGTGGTTTATAAATCGTTTTGGAATTGTCTTGCTTCTGGAGTTCCTTGAACCAATGAGATAAAAATATCATTTAAAGAGGGGAGCACTTCATTGAATGAGCGGATGTTCAATCCTTTGTTGATGAAGAATTGAATGACATCATTATTGCTGAAACCTTCATTGAGTTTAATACTCAGTTGCTTTTCATTTTTTTCTATCACGTTGAACAAATGAACTGCAGTATGTTCTGGAAGGATTTGTTGGTCGAATCCAATTTCAAATAAATTTTCTTTGAAGTCCTGTTTGATTTGCCCAACTGTACCATCCAATATTTTTTGTCCCTTGTTCACCAGTACAATATGATCACATATTTCCTCTACTTGCTCCATTCTGTGTGTGCTGAAGATGATGGTAGCACCTTCTTTGGCGAGTCGGAATATCTCATCTTTGATGAGGTTGGCATTTACAGGATCGAGTCCACTGAAGGGTTCATCCAGAATGATAAGACTTGGGTTATGTACGACTGTTGTTACGAATTGAAGCTTTTGGCTCATTCCTTTACTCAGGTCTTCCACTTTTTTGTTCCACCAGGATTCCATTTGAAATTTCACAAACCAGAATTTGATTCTTTCTAGCGCCTCTTTCTTGGACAATCCCTTTAATTGAGCCAGGTAGAGTACCTGTTCCCCAATCTTCATTTTTTTATAGAGTCCTCTTTCTTCTGGCATGTATCCAATCAGTGCATTATCACGTAAGGGTTCAAATGGTTTGCCTTCAAGGGTTATGTTTCCTTCATCTGGGTAGAAAATTCCTGTGATCATGCGCAGGAGGGTTGTTTTACCTGCTCCGTTGGGACCAAGGAGTCCGAATACCGAACCTTTTTCTATTGAAAAACTGATATCGTCGACTGCTTTTTGTCCTGAAAAATATTTTTTCAGTCCCTTTATTTCTAAGATTGTTTCCATAACAGTAGTTAGGATGGAAAATTACGATGAAAAGTTGTCAGCCTATGCGAATTGTGATAAATGGTTGGCTACTTTTTGTCCGTCCATTGCAGCACTGATGATCCCACCTGCATAACCTGCACCTTCTCCGCAAGGATAGAGGTTGGTGATTTGAGGATGTTTTAGAGTTGTTTCGTCTCTCGGTATGCGAACGGGAGACGAGGTTCTGCTTTCTGG
Organism: uncultured Sphingobacterium sp.; assembly: GCA_964631755.1. Classification (GTDB taxonomy): domain Bacteria; phylum Bacteroidota; class Bacteroidia; order Chitinophagales; family Chitinophagaceae; genus Pollutibacter. The sequence continues at coordinate 15,267 of CAZVYI010000028.1, forward strand.
GGCAATCAAAATGGCCTCTTCTGTAAAATATCCTTTCATTTTTTTGCCAAAGGCGATGAAGGCACGTTGCAGTGAGGTTGCAATAAAATCAGGTAATACTTCTTTGAGGTTGACTGAATTTACTCCCCTTAAATAGGAGTTATCTGGTAAACTATTTGAGGTTTTATTGTAGACGAAGTCGGTCATCCTTTGTGCAGGTGCTACAAACAAGCCTCCACCAGCTGCGTATGCTTTTCTTTCAACTTCTTCTTGAAAATGATGGAGCAATAAATTTTGACTTATTCCTGGTTGCTTCTTTTTAATTACATCTTCCATCATCACCTGTCCAACCATACCGGAATTTGCAAATGGATTGTTTCTTTTGGATGGGCTCCATCCGTTCACTACCAGTTCTTTGTTGGAGGTGGAGGCTGTCGCGATTATACCACCAGGGCACATGCAAAAAGAAAATACACCTCTATTGCTTACTTGTTCAACCAGTTGATAAGCGGCAGGTGGTAAAAAAGGATCTCTTTCTTTTGACACAGCACAATGGTATTGTATCGAATCAATCAAGGCCTGAGGATGTTCGATACGAACACCCATGGCAAATGGCTTGGGCTCAATTAAAATCTTTTTCGCTTCAAGCAGATAAAAAATATCTTTTGCTGAGTGACCGGTTGCCAGAATAACTTGTTCACCTTCAAATTTTGCACCTGTTGCACAAACAACGGATTTGATTTGATTGTCTGATAGCAAAAGGTCTGTCACTTTTGTATCAAAATGAACTTCACCTCCTGCATCTATAATCTGCTGACGCATATTTTGGATGATACCAGGAAGTTTATTGGTGCCAATATGCGGATGTGCTGTATATAAAATGGATGCATCTGCTCCAAAAAAGACAAGCATTTGCAAGACCTTTTCTACATTGCCTCTTTTGGTGCTTCGGGTATATAATTTTCCATCACTGTAGGTGCCAGCTCCCCCTTCACCAAAACAATAGTTACTGTCTTCATTCAGGATACCTTCTTTATTGAGGATTGCAAGATCACGTCGTCTATCTCTTACTGATTTACCTCTTTCTAAAACGATAGGCTTTATTCCTTGTTGGATCAACTCAAGGGCAGCAAATAATCCTGCTGGTCCAGCTCCAATAATGATTACCTTTTTGTCGGCTTTTCCAACTTCAGGAAAAATAAAATCAGTCCGTTCACATTCCCGAAAGGGTTCATCAACAAAAGCATTTAGTTTGAGGTTGATGAGAATATCCTTTCTTCTTGCGTCAATGGATTTTTTGAGCAAATGAAATCCAGTCACTTTTTCCTTGTTAACACCCAATGCTGCTGCAATCTTTAAAGTGACTGCATCACTATCGGCTGCATCTTTAGGAGAAAGTTGCAAAAGGAGTTCACGCTGCATGAAATTCTTGAATTAGAAAGGCAGATCGTCTGCAATGCTGTGCTGGCTATCCGGATCTGGAGAAAATGCAGGAGGAGTATCCACGTAACCAGTTCCGCCTGACATACTCATTTGTTCAATTCTCCAGGCATCGAGGTTGGTGATGTAGTTGATTTGTCCGTTTTTCTCCCACTTCGAACCTTTGATGTTGAAATGAACTTTGACGCTATCGCCTACGTTGTAGCGATCCAATATACTGGTTCTGTCTTGAACAGTCTGGAACTTCACATAATTGGTTATCGTTCTGCCATTGATATCCTCATTCGTTTCTACAACAAATTCTCTGGTTTTAAAGGTGGCACTTCTTTGAATAGTGTCAAATTTTGCTACAATTTTTCCTGTTAAATCGAATCCCATATAAATAAGTCTTTGTGCGAAGTTAACCATAAAATTGGCTGAGATGAAAAAGAAAAAGGTGCTAAAAAAGTGTAACTTCCGTACTTCTGGAAATTTATGAAACGTATTTTCTTTTTTTCTTTCTTGGTTCTTGGTTTATCTGCTTGTCACACTTCGCAAACCTTATCCGGAGTTGGCTTTAAGGATTATCCTGTTGCAAAAGAATTACAACGCGATAGCAGTATACTGTCGATGCTGAAAAACTACAGAGACAGCGTAGACAAGAACATGGACGAGGTAATGGCTGTTTCAGCAGCTGAGTTGTTAAAAGAGCTACCCAACAGTACGCTTGGTAATTTTTTAGCGGATGCATATTTATGGGCGGCATCAAAGCACATCAATAAACAGGTGGATGTAGCATTTATGAATCATGGTGGTGTCAGGGTGAACCGCATGCAGTCTGGAAACATCACCCGCAGGCATATTTTTGAAGTGATGCCATTTGATAATGCATTGGTGGTTATTGAGGTGAGGGGTACTGTTTTAAAAAACTATTTAGATTTTTTGGCTGCTGATGGTGGAGGTGGTGGAGTGGCGGGATTGACTTACCGTATTCAGGATAAACAGGCTGTCGACATTCTCATCAATGGCACTCCGCTTGATGCGAATAAAACTTACCTGATGGCAAATTCAGATTATGCAGTGGATGGTGGTGGAGGTTTCAACGCATTTAAGCAATTACAGCAGAACCGGACGAATTATTTACAGCGGGATGCCATATTGGATTATTGCAAAATGCATCTAAGTGCAGGAAAGCAGTTGGTAGTGCATCAACCCAAAAGAATCACAAAATGAACAGGAGAAAGTTTATTGTTGATACCAGTCTAACTGCAGGAGCATTATTGATAGGGACTCCTGGTGTTCAAGCATCCAGCGGTGGGAGTCGCATTACTATTCTGCATACCAATGATGTGCACAGCAGGCTGGATCCCTTTCCTATGGATGGTTCAAGAAATGCAGGTCAGGGTGGTGTTGCTGCTAGAGCTGCTTTAATCAAGAAAATCAGAGCCCAGGAAGAGCATGTTTTGTTGCTGGATGCGGGAGATATATTTCAGGGTACTCCATATTTCAACGTTTTTAAGGGCGAACCTGAATTAAAGGCAATGCATCAAATGGGATATGATGCGGTCATCATGGGTAATCATGATTTTGATGCGGGGTTAGAAAATTTCGCAGAAAAGATAGTTACACATGGTAAAATGCCAGTGCTGATGAGTAATTATGGATTTGAGGGTACAGCCATGGAAAGCATTAATCAGCCATATAAAATATTTAGAAAAGGCGATTTGAAAATTGGTGTACTGGGTGTAGGTATAGAGTTGGCAGGACTGGTTCCAGAGCAGCTTTATGGCAAAACAAAGTATTTAGATCCGATTCAATATGCATCTGTTCAAGCCAACCTTTTGAAGCAGAAACACAGGTGTGATTTGGTTATATGTCTTTCGCATTTGGGGGACAAATATGCGGATAATAAAGTCAGTGATGAGGTGTTGGCCAAGGAATCGGCAGATATTGATTTAATTATTGGAGGCCATACCCATCGATTCTTTGAAAAGCCCAGAGAATACAACAATAAAGCGGGAAAAAAAGTGCTGGTGAACCAAGTTGGTTGGGGCGGACTTCAACTGGGGAGGATGGATTTTGAATTTTTAGGTGGAAGGCCCCAAAAATTAGACAAATCGCAATCAAATTTGCAAGTGAAAAATATTGTAGAATAAAAAATTTTTTTATTTGTAATCAGAGTATATATTCGCTGTCCAACACGATTTTAAGAAGATAAAGACATGTGGATAACTGTACTTGAAAACGTGATGGAGATCAGATAGAACCCTAAGAAATCAACAAGATATACAGACTGGGTGGCAGGTGATCATTAGGACAGTGTTCAACTCATGTGAATTGTTGTGATCTGGAATCATTTGATCTGGATAAAAATGTTAAAAATCAAAGCCTAAAACTGCCAGGGACTAATGGAGAAACCTTTTGAAAAAATTTGGAATAATTGTTTGGCCATCATTAAAGATATTGTGGAGTGGCAACACTTCAAAACTTGGTTCGAACCAATTAAGCCGGTTGGACTAAAAGACAATGTACTAACGATTCAAGTTCCAAGTCAATTCTTCTACGAATACATTGAGGAACATTACATCAACCTTCTTGCTAAAACACTGAAGAGAGAATTAGGTAAGGAAGCAAGGTTGGAATACAGAATCATGGTGGATAGTGGAAATGGAAAGTCGAAGCCACTTACCATGGATGTTAGCGGACAAACATTCAAGAGCTATTCTAATAATGAGATGGATTTCCCATTGGTCATCAACAACCATGTAAAAAATCCATTTGTGATTCCTGGTCTGAAGAAAATGCAGATCGATTCACAACTCAATCCAATTTATACTTTCGATGCTTTTGTGGAAGGAGATTGTAACCGCGTGGCACGCAGGGCAGGTAAGACTGTCGCGGAGAAGCCAGGTGGCACATCTTTCAATCCATTGGTTGTTTACGGTGGTGTCGGTTTGGGAAAAACACATTTGGTACAGGCAATTGGAAATGAAGTGAAAAGACTTCATCCAAACAAAGTTGTATTGTATGTGAGCTCTGAGAAATTCATCAACCAGTTCCAGGACCACAGCAGAAACAATGCCATCAACGACTTCATCCATTTTTACCAATTGATTGATGTTTTGATCCTAGATGATGTGCAGTTCTTCAACAGGGCTGAAAAAACACAAGATGCATTTTTCGCAATATTCAACCACTTGCACCAATCTGGAAAGCAATTGATTTTGAGTTCTGATAAGCCACCAAAAGATTTAGAAGGATTACAAGAGCGTTTGTTGAGCAGGTTCAGATGGGGTTTGAGTGCGGATTTGCAGGTGCCTGATTATGAAACCAGAATTGAAATTCTGGAGAAAAAAATGAAGAACAATGGACTTGACCTTCCGAAGGATGTGGTTAAGTACATAGCATACAACATTCAGAACAACGTGAGAGAGTTGGAAGGAGCATTGATTTCGTTGTTGGCTCAATCTTCTTTGAACAAGCGAGAAATTGATTTGGATTTGGCGAAGAAAGTGTTGCGCAACTTCATCAAGACTTCCTCTAAAGAAATTACCATTGATACCATTCAAAAGATGGTTTGTGAATTCTTTGATTTACCATACGACAGGTTGTTGCAGAAGACAAGGAAGCGTGAGATTGTTCAGGCCCGTCAGATCACAATGTATTTGGCAAAAATCTTTACCAAAAACTCACTCAAGACCATTGGAGAGCATTTTGGTGGAAGAGATCATACCACAGTAATACACTCTTGTCAGACTGTTAAAGACCTGATGGATACGGACAATATGTTCCGTGAGAGTGTAATGGAGCTTCAGCAGAAGGTCCAGTTGGCTGCCATGTAACCTAATTCAACAATAGTTGCATAAATCTTTTGGGGATTGCAGGTTCTTTAGTAATTTTGCCGTCCCTGAAACAATAGGTTTCAGACGGTGGGGTGGA
>CAZVYI010000029.1:0-20087 GCA_964631755.1 uncultured Sphingobacterium sp.
TCCATGGTGCTGTACACCGCAAATTGTTTCATTTGTTGTTCAATAGCCCTTTTTTGACCATTGATATCTACCATTGCGTTAGGAAGTGCTCCAACCCGGTTAACCTTTATAAAATAAGCACCATTTTGTCCCTCAATTACTTCCGATACATTAGACAAGTTCTTTTTGTTAAACGCTGCACCAATTACTTTTGTTTCTGATCCCAATCCCGGTACAAACGGATCATTAAACCTTACCGTATCAATGTTTGCGGTAATTCCTGCGTTTTGTGTAGCAATTTTGGCAAAATCCTTCTCCCCTGCAATCTTTTTAGCTATTTGTTCAGCCTTCTTTTTATTTCTGATAATTGGCTCAACCAAAACTCTTGCAACGGCGGCAGGTTGTACGCCCTCCTTGATTTCGTTGGTAATAATTGCTACAACATACTGATCTTTAAGGTCGAATGGTTCTGAAACAGATCCTACTTTGTTATCATAAATCCATCTCACAAGAGATCTTGATGACAATGTCCCCGCTGTATAATCCAGGCCCCTGATGTTGTCTGCGGTATTTTTACTCAACTTCATTTTAGAAGCTGTTTCATCAAAAGACTTTTGGTCTTTACTTGAAGAGGCAAATTGCGCGGCGGCTGTTGAAGCGTTTATGTCTGTTTCTTGACTTGCAACAATTGGCTTAGATAAATAAGCAACCTTATATCCGTCTTCAAAATTTTTCTGGTTCATCACCTCAATAACATGATATCCAAAAGAGGTTTTTAAAACAGACATCGTACCCTTTGGTTTGTAGGTGATATAATCTGCAAAGTCTTTGTCAAGTGTTCCCAGATCAATAGAAGAGAATTTATATTCTCCACCATTTGCTTTGCTTCCCTGGTCGTCGCTTAGCGCCAATGCAAGAGACCCAAAACTTGCTCCTCCTTTAATCGCCATAAAAATACTATCTGCCGTCTTCTTTGCTGCGCTATCTGTCCTTCTTTGTTGTCCACTTCGTGGATCAACTACACCAATCAAGATATGTCTGGCTTGAATAGAATCTGGCAATGTTTTTGTTTCAAGCTTTTTAGCTATAACCATGCTTCCACCGTCTAGATAAGGACCAACTACAGATCCAACTGGCATTGATACGATTGAGTCTTTGGCGGTCATTTGCATTCTAGATTTTAATGCAAATCCATCATAGTAGGGTAAAACTGTATTGTTTCTTGTTACAAAACCTTTTGCGTCGTTAGTCGACTGAAACTCACTCTTTAAATTCAGTAGTTGGTTATAGAGCTTTGAAGAGTCTTCGGCCGTTGGTGTTGCATTAAATGAAACATAAGCAATGCTTTTTACATGCTCTTGTTTGAATTCATCTTTGCGTGCATTTACATAATCTGAAATCTCCTGGTCGCTAACCTTTACCGTGCTATCTGCAACAGTAGTGTAAGGAACGCCAACAAAAGAAATAGATGCAATTGCGTTGTTATCACTAGCCATTTTCTCTAACATCCACTTTGGAACATAAGAACCTTGTGCAATAAGAGAGGTATATTTTTGAGTGAGCAAGTTGATTTCAATTGGTTTCAGAAGCTGGTCGTTTACACTTGCAATATCTTCCGCCTTACCCTTTTTCATGTTGTTAAACCAATTCTTTGCTGCAGCAACATCAAATGATCCGGTTGTTGGATTCTGAAACAATTGTCTGAATTCCTGTGGTGCGTCTTCAGAAAAAAGAACAGCACCCAATTCTTTTGGAGTTATAGTTAGTCCAAGTTTTTTTGCTTCATTCTTCACCAATCCTTCTTGAATGTAGGTGTTCCAAACGTTTTCAATAATTGACTGTGTTGTCATCTCATCGGTCTGCATTCCCTGAGAGCGGTAGTTCTGCTCAACAAGATTTACTTGTTTACTAAACTCAATAAGATCTACCTCGTTTCCGTTGATACTTCCAACAGAAGAAGGCTGACTATCAAATAAATTGCTGTTTCCACCAACAAACGCATCTTGTACAAGAAAGGCGATCAAGCTGATTGAAATCATTACAGTTAAAACAACAGCTGCCTTATCCCTGATTTTCTGAATAATTGACATATGGTATATATTATTATATAGGAGGGCAAAAATAGGCTAAAATTGGTTATTAACAAACTGTGGAAAACCAAGCCAAATCCCTCCCATTTTCTCATTTTTAGCTTGTCCACACCCTTTTGTTGATATCTCTGATTTCTTGTGGATTTCGAACTGTTTTTTATTTCTGTTTTGGGGATTAAAATAAAGTTCTGAACAGGTCCTAAATAAAAATTTGAGAAATATTTGTTTTAAAACAATTTCTTCAAAGATTATCCACAGGTTGGTTTGTAAACATGGGGTGTTAAAAAAATTTATCGTTTTTTTTTATTTGTGGAATGTTTAAAAGAATCATCTTATTTCATGGATTCTCTTTTTCACATCATTCTGTGGATTATTGTTTATATCTGTTAATAATGAAGATTAAAAAATATAAAAAGATAGTTTTTAACATTTCCACATCCCTAATAGTAATAAGCTTTTTTAAATATAATATATAGATATAAATACTACCTGAATTATGAACATTGAATTGAAAATAAAATTACTCATCTTTGATCTCAGTAAATAGCAGCATGAAAAATATAAATAACATCATTTTTGATTTAGGTGGAGTGTTAATAGACTGGAATCCTAATTACATGTATAAAAAAATTATCCATGATGATGAGAAAAGAAAATGGTTTTTAGAAACAATTTGTACAAGTGAGTGGAATGAAGAACAAGATGGTGGAAGATTAATATCTGAAGCTAATCATCTATTGATTGAATCATTTCCTGATTATAAAGATTGGATTTTAGCCTATTATGAAAGATGGGAAGAAATGCTAAATGGTCCAATACATGGAACCGTAGAAGTATTCAAAGAACTTAAAGACAAGAAAAGACAAAATATTTATGCGCTCACCAACTGGAGTGCAGAAACCTTTCCAAAAGCACTTCAAATTTTTGATTTTTTACATTGGTTTGATGGAAGAGTTGTCTCGGGGGAAGAAATGACAAGGAAGCCATATAAAGAAATTTATGATATTATTTTATCTCGATTTAATTTAATTCCTGAACAAACTTTATTTATCGATGATAATCTAAAAAATATATTAGCTGCCAAAGAATTAGGGATAAACTGTATCCATTTTCATTCTCCAGAAAAATTAAAAGAAGAATTAATTATTTACGGAATTCTGTAATGATTAGCTAAAAATCTGATAGGTTATAAAACTTAAAACATAGGCAATAACAGTCATATAAACCAATTGTATAACCGGCCATTTCCATGATCCTGTTTCTTTTTTTACAATAGCAAGGGTACTCATGCATTGCATTGCTAATAAATAAAAAACAAGTAATGAAAACCCTGTTGCCTTTGTATAAACAGGAGACCCATCAACCCTTTTTGCAGTTTGCATTTTATTCCTAAGTGTTTCGCTGTTTTCATCTGCATCTTCACCAACACTGTATAACGTTGCCATAGTACCTACAAAAACTTCTCTGGCAGCAAATGATGTAATTAAAGCTATTCCAATTTTCCAATCATATCCCAATGGTTGAATAACCGGTTCGATACTTCTTCCCATAATACCCGCATATGAATACTCTAATAAAGCAGATGCTTGTTCGGTTTCATATTCTATTGTTTTTGAAGGATTGTTTTGTATCAATACTTCATATTGTTTTTTGATTTCTTCTCTTTTTTCTGTTGGTCCATATGAACTTAAAGCCCACAAAACAAGAGATATTACCATAATTACTTTACCAGCATCAAAAACAAACACTTTTGCTTTTTCAATCATTGTAATAATAATATTCTTCCATCTCGGCTGTCTGTATATTGGTAATTCTAAAATAAAGAAGCTTTTCTCTTTTATTTTTATAAAAAGATTTAAAAAATAAGATACAACCATCGCAACAACAATACCTAAAACGTATAATCCCATTAAGACTAATCCTTGAATACTTAAAAAACCAAATAAATATTCATTTGGTATAATTAATGAAGCAAGTATTGTAAAGACGGGTAGTCGCGCACTACAACTCATAAAAGGTGTGACTAAAATAGTTAACAACCTTTCTTTTTTATTCTCAATATTTCTTGCGCTCATAATAGCAGGAACCGCACAAGCGAAACCACCAATCATTGGCATTACGCTTTTACCATTCAAACCAACACGCCGCATGATTCTATCTGATAAAAAACTAATTCTAGCCATGTAACCAGTATCCTCTAATAGTGTTATAAGTCCGAATAAAATCATGATTTGAGGAACGAACACAATAATTCCACCAAATCCAGCAAGTACACCGTTAATCAATAAATCAGAGAACCACCCCGGATTCATTATACTACCTAAATACCCACCAATAAAACCAACACCCTCTTCTATTGCGGTCATAGGATATTCTGCAATCCAGAACACACTCTGAAATAAAATAAATAAAACAACACCCATGATTAAATAACCCCAAGTTCTGTGTAAGAAGTAACTGTCTAGTTTATCGGAAAAAAGTTTCTTTTTTTCAATTGTGTTTTCTTCAACCGATTTCTGAACAATCAATCTGATTCTCTGGTATCTTTTTTGAATATCTTCTGCTTGAATCTTTGTATGGTTAAATGCATATTTTTCTTCAATCTGTTCTATACTTGTTTGTTCCTCATCAGAAAGACTGAAATATTCATGGTTAATCAAATGATGGATAGCTCCATAATTAGATAAAGCAGGTAAAATTTGTCTGACTTCTGAAATGGCTCCTTCAGCCAAATCGATAATATTATAGAAATCCTGACCAGGGATACTATTGTTTATACTTATTGAAACTGTAGATTTAAGTTGATCAATTCCTTTTCCAGTCCTTGCGTTTACAACAACAACAGGAACACCCATTTCTCTTGCTAACCGATCTGCATCAACACTTATACCCCTTTTCTTTGCAAGGTCTGTCATGGTTAGGGCTACCACAACAGGTATCTTAAGATCAATGACCTGAGATACATATAGTAGATTTCTTCTTAGGTTACTGGCATCTGCAACAACAACGGCTAAATCAATTTTTTCACCACTCTCGGGGTACATCAATTGTTTGTAGGAAACCCACTCATCTTCTCTTCTTGGGTACAAACTATAGGTGCCGGGTAAATCAATAACCATACAACCACTATTTCCTGTTAAAGAAAAACGACCTAATTTCCTTTCTACAGTTACACCAGGAAAGTTTCCAACCTTTTGCCTTAAGCCCGTTAAAAGGTTAAACAATGAACTTTTTCCACTGTTTGGATTTCCAAGAATTGCAATATGTGGTTCTCTACTCAAAATAATATAATAAGCAAATGTACTTCCAAAAACAAACGACCACTTACGAAAGCAGTAAAAAGCCAATAACGAATCAAAAAATCAAGAGTGTTTCACAAGTGCATTAACTTTGTATAAAATAAACAGCATGTACAGGATATTTTTCGTTTTTCTTCTATTAAGCCATGTTACAGTAGCCCAAAAACTAAATAAAGCGGATAAGGTTTTGGTTGAAAATCTAAAATCTCAGGTAGGTTTTTTGGCTTCTGATGAATTAAAGGGAAGAAGAGCAGGAGATGAAGGAGAAACGATGGCCGCAAGTTTTATTGCTGGTAAGTTCAAAGAAGTAGGATTGGTTCCAAGAGGGGATAATGGTGAATATTTTCAATATTTTACAATTAATGATGGCAAAACAATCTCATCAAGCACATACTTAAACATAAACGGTAACAAACTAGATGTTGGAATTGATTTTTTCCCCTTAGCCAATACAAAAACCGGATCAGCGAAAGGGGATGCCAGTCCGGGCTTACATGAAAAAGATCAACCCTGGATAGTTGATCTGGCCGAACCACTCGAAGAAAACAAAACAAACCCACATTTTGATATCAATAATTTGATTGCCGACAAATTAAGGTCGGCTAAAGACAAAGGAGCAAGTTTTGTCCTTTTTTTCAATAGCACAAAAGGAGAGGATATTTTAAAATTTGATTCAAAAGACAGATCCGAAACCACACCAATACCCGCCGCCTTCCTTAGCTCAAAAGGAAGAGATAAAACAGTAAAAGAAATAACAGATACCTATTCAATAGACGCACACCTCTCGGTAGAACCAAAATTAAGAAAATCAAAAAACGTAGTCGGCTTCCTTGAAAACAACGCACAGTTCACTGTAGTCATTGGTGCACACTTTGATCATCTTGGTTTTGGTGAAGATGGAAACTCTATGATCAGAGGAGGAGAGCTTTCTATTCACAATGGAGCAGATGATAATGCAAGCGGAACATCCGCAATGATTGAACTTGCGTTTCAATTAAAAGGAAACAAAGCAAAGCATTACAACTATCTTTTTATTGGTTTTTCTGCAGAAGAACTCGGCCTGAATGGATCAAAACATTTTGTAGAAAACCCAACCATTTCATTGAATTCGGTTAATTACATGATTAACATGGATATGGTTGGAAGAATGAATGACAGCACCAAAACCATTACAATTGGTGGTTACGGCACCTCTCCTTCATGGCAAAATATAATTGCTTCTGTAAAGAAAAAAAGCTTCACTGTAAAATTTGATTCCAGCGGAACAGGACCAAGCGACCACACATCTTTTTACAGAAAAGATATTCCTGTTTTGTTTTTCTTTACTGGTTTACACACAGACTATCACAAGCCTTCGGACGATGCAGAAAAGATCAACTATATTGGAATGGCTCAAATTGTTCGGTTTATACAAGAAATGATCGAAAACGACAAAACACCGAGTAAGCTTGTTTTTACAAAAACAAGAGAGCAACAAACCAGCACGTCTACCCGATTCAGTGTATCAATGGGCATTATGCCAGATTATTCCTACGGAGGTTCTGGTGTCAGGGTTGATGGCGTAACAGATAACCGACCCGCAAAAAAAGCAGGGATTTTGGGCGGTGATGTTGTAAAACAGCTCGGAGATTATAAAACATCTTCTGTAGAGGCATATATGCAAGCGCTTTCTAAATTTAAAAAAGGAGATAAAACCACAGCCGTAGTTTCAAGGGGGGATAAAGAACTTACATTTGAAATTCAATTCTAATGAAACTAAGGTTAGATGACGATAGGATGTCTGATGGCTTTTTTGAAGACACCAGAATTTTGGGTATTGCCTGTACCTTAAAAAACTATCAGTTTTGCTGGCACATCGACCAGCTTCTCCAAATTGGGTTTCAGACTTCTGCCGACCTGCAAATTCCAATGGAAAAGAATAAAAGATCTTATTCTTTCACCGTATATGAATATATTCATCAACTAACACAAAAAGAACATTTTTTGTATAGCAATAAACACGAAGGAGAATTTCTTTTACCAGAACTACAGCACCTTGACTATATATGGTTGATCAGAGACCCCCAGCATGATGATGCTGAGTTTTCAAGACTTCAACAAAGACTTAAAGAAATTCCTGGAGTGCAATTGGTTACAGAAGTGTCACACGACAAGATAAAATCAAAAGATAACCTTCAACGATAATATATGTGGAAAGAAGAGAACAACAAGATGTATAAAAAATTCGTTTTCAAAAACTTCAACGAGGCCTTCGGCTTTATGACAAGTGTCGCTCTTATGGCCGAAAAAGCAGACCACCACCCAACATGGACCAATACCTGGAACACTGTTGAAATATGGTTATCTACTCACGATGCCGGAAACACCGTGACTCAAAAAGACAAAGATCTTGCAGACGCGATTGATTCTATTCTTAAATAACATTAACCGCAAAAGATCCGGCGTTGGTCAACTCACCAATTGGGGTTGTACGCTCTGATAATCCGTTTTCATTTAGAATAGAAACAACCTCATCCAAACTTTCTTTCGAAACAGATATTAACAAACCGCCACTGGTTTGTGGATCAGCCAAAATGCTTTTATGTAAAGATGCTGCATCGGAATTTTGCAGACTTACTTTATGTCCGTAACTATCCCAATTTCTATTGGTGCCACCAGGAACAGCACCCATTTCTACATAATCCACCAGCTGATCTGAAATTAGAGGAACCCTCGAAAAATCAACTACAGCAGACAATCCACTACCCTCAGCCATTTCAATTAAATGTCCCAATAATCCAAAACCAGTAACATCTGTCATTGCATTAACACCAGCAATTTTTCCAAGTAATGCACCAATCTTATTCAGTTGCATCATTTGATTTGCCGCCAGCAACTTATCTTCTTCTCTAAGCAGATTCTTTTTTTCGGCCGTCGTTAATATTCCAACACCAATTTTTTTTGTAAGTAATAACAAGTCCCCCTTTTTTGCGGTATTGTTTTGTTTTAGGTTTTTAATTTCTACTAAACCATTTACAGCCAATCCAAAAATGGGTTCAGGAGAATCTATACTATGACCACCAGCTAAAGGAATACCCGCTTCTAAACAAATACTCTTGCCTCCTTCAATTACACGTCTTGCAACAACAGGAGGAAGAACACTAATAGGCCATCCCAAAATTGCAATTGCCATGATTGGATTTCCGCCCATTGCATACACATCACTAATAGCGTTTGCAGAAGCAATACGTCCAAAATTATAAGGGTCATCAACAATGGGCATAAAAAAATCTGTTGTTGATATCAACGCCGATCCGTTTTGTAAATCATATACTGCAGCATCGTCTTTGCTGTGGTTCCCCACAAGTAAACGATCATTATCGGGCATACTAAAACTTGAGTGTAAAATCTCATCTAATATTTTAGGAGATATTTTACAACCACATCCTGCACCATGAGAATACTGTGTAAGTTTTATATTTTCCATTTTTTAGTAATTTAAAAGCAGTTCAGCATTTTTGATATCGTTTACTGCTTTTGTTTCAACTGTAATTACATTCGGTTTAGGATCTGGTCTGTTTTGTAATCCTTTACTATATTGCTTGTCGTAGTATTTTAGTAAGATTGAAAAACAGTCTTTTAAATTATTTTCTTGCAGATATTGTAACGCCATTTTTGTTTCAAGGCCACCCAATCTTTTTTGTATTCTTTTTATTGCTTCACCCAATGCTGTGGGATCGAGCTTTCCATAGGTTGCAACAAGATAATTCAAGCGTTCTTCAAATGGAATATCTAGGAAATATACAGGACAAGTCCTGATGTGACTCCATAATGCTTGAGGAATATTCACTGTACCAATGCGCTGACTTTCATCTTCTAGCCAAATTTCTTTTTCAGCATGTAGGCTTGTGGCTTGATGAATTTCAACCGCGAATTTGTTTTCAAACATTTCCTGACTGGGTTGTTTGGGTAATCCAATATTGCCAAATGCAGACCCCTTGTGTCCGGCTAATCCCTCAAGGTCAATTACCGGAGCACCCCTATCTTTCAGTGCAGACAACACAATAGTTTTTCCACTTCCTGTGTAACCACCCAGTATGCGAAACTTTATTTTTTGATCAAAACTTGATAATACCCAATTTCTAAATGTTTTATATCCACCAACCAGTGTATAGACTTTAAATCCATATAAGTCTAGCAACCATGCAACACCCGCACTTCTCATTCCACCCCTCCAGCAATGCACCAATATTGTTTTATTCTCTAGTTTGAGTTTAGTAATAGTTGCTTCTACAAACTCAACCATGTCTTTCATTTTTGGACCGAAATATTCCAGGCCCTTTTTAATTGCCAGCTCACGTGATTTCTGTTTGTATATGGTTCCTACTACCGCTCTTTCTTCATTGTTAAACAATGGAAGATTGTGTGCGCCAGGAATGTGTGCATGATAAAATTCAGCTTCGCTTCTTACATCAAAAACTGGATGTGTAAGCGAAAGCTTAACAAACTCGTCTACCGATATTTTTTGTATTGCCATGTAGCGAAAGAACAACTACTTGTTCATGCTTGTCAGGAATTCATTGTTGTCTCTTGTGCCCTTCATTTGTTTCAACAAAAGCGACATTGCTTCTTCACTGTTCATATCAGCCAAGTGGTTTCTAAGCACCCACATTCTTTGCAACACTTCTTTATCCAACAAGAGATCCTCTCTTCTTGTAGAAGATGCAGTAAGATCAATTGCAGGGAACATGCGTTTATTGGCCAGTCTTCTATCCAACACCAATTCCATGTTACCGGTTCCTTTGAATTCTTCAAAGATTACTTCATCCATCTTGCTACCTGTATCAATAAGTGCAGTTGCTAAAATGGTTAATGATCCACCATTCTCGATTTTTCTTGCTGCACCAAAAAACTGTTTTGGTTTCTGCATAGCGTTGGCTTCAACACCACCAGAAAGTACTTTACCAGAAGAAGGAGCAACTGTATTGTGCGCTCGTGCTAAACGTGTTATAGAGTCAAGTAAAATAACTACATCGTGACCACACTCTACCAAGCGCTTTGCTTTTTGCAAAGCAATTGTAGAAACCTTTACGTGTTTTTCTGCTGGCTCATCAAATGTAGAAGCAAGTACTTCTGCTTTTACACTTCTTTCCATATCTGTAACCTCTTCCGGACGCTCATCAATCAAGACAACCATTAGATAACATTCGGGGTGGTTGGTGGCAATGGCGTTAGCAACTTCTTTCAATAACATCGTCTTACCCACCTTTGGTTGAGCAACAATCAATCCTCTTTGTCCCTTACCCAAAGGGGTAAACAAATCCATCATTCTTGTTGAATAGTTATCAGCCTTTGTATAGAGGTTGAACTTCTCTTGTGGAAACAATGGTGTAAGATAATCGAAAGGTACACGGTCCCTTACTTCCTCAGGAAGACGACCATTCACCGTATCTACTTTCAACAAAGCGAAATATTTCTCACCTTCTTTAGGGGGCCTGATGCTACCCGTAATGGTATCACCGGTTTTTATACCAAATAATTTAATCTGTGAAGGAGAAACATAAACATCATCCGGAGATGATAAATAATTGTAATCACTACTTCTCAAGAAACCATATCCATCAGGCATCATTTCCAACACGCCCTCACCTTGAATAGCACCATCAAACTCAACATTGAAAACCGGTTCTTTTTTAATGTATAACTGTTTGGCAGGAGCTTCATCTTGTGTAAGGTTATTTTCCGGAGCCTGTGCTTCCTCGCCGTTTTCTGTCGCAATCTCTTGAGCAACCGGCTGAGGCGTATCTGCTATAGGAGCCTGCTCCTCGGCCTTGTTCTTTTTAATGATTTTCTTTTCTGGTTTTGCTGCAACTACCGGAGCGGGTTTTTCTTCTTCTGGTGCTTCGCTTTCAACAATGGCCTCTTCTGTGCTATTGGCAGTAGTTGTTTTTACAATTCTTTTTTTCTTCACCGGTTTGTCGTCTTTCGGATCTCCTTTTGTAGAACTTGTTAACAAGGCCTGCTTATCCAGGATTTTATAAATCAAAGCCTGTTTATCAAGCTTCTTTGCGCCTGTGATTTTCAATTGTTCTGCTATATCCAGCAACTCTGGAACAAGCATGTCATTCAGCTGTAAAATGTCGTACATAAATTGTATTTGATGAAATATCCCTTAGAAGGATGAATGATAGTTGGTGTAAAATGATTGAAGAAAAAAACTAAAAGGAGAGAAATGGTAACGACCGCTCCTGATTCTGATGCAATGTTAAGACAATTTCTAGTTTTAAAAAAATATTCTGACCGCCTACGTGTCCGTCCAATAGGCTTCTCCGCCTCCTTTTCTTACCTTTGCACCTGAAATCAGCAGTATGTTCAACAAAAGAATCAAGATAAAAGAGCTTTTGCTCCAAAAAGCGGGTCAGCAAGATATTGTGGTAATGGGGTGGGTCAGAACCTTTAGAAACAACCAGTTTATTGCCCTAAATGATGGCTCTACCAACGCAAATCTTCAAATTGTGGCACCGCTTGGTGAATTTAGAGATGATCTATTAAAGCGTATTACAACCAGTGCAGCACTAAAGGTTACCGGAAATCTGGTTGAATCTCAAGGAAAGGGTCAGTCGGTGGAGCTAAAAGCAACCTCAATAGAGGTGCTGGGTGACTCCGACCCCGAAAAATATCCCCTACAACCCAAAAAGCACAGTCTTGAGTTTCTGAGGGAAATTGCTCACTTACGTTTCAGGACCAACACTTTTGGGTCTGTTTTTCGTGTTAGACACGCCTTAGCCTATGCCATTCATGACTTTTTTCATCAAAAAGGCTTCTTGTATATGCATACTCCCATCATTACCGCAAGTGATGCTGAAGGAGCAGGAGAAATGTTCAGGGTGACGACTCTTCCTTTTGATAATCCACCTAGAAATGAAGCTGGTGGGATAGATTTTAAGGAAGACTTCTTTGGTAAAAGCACCAACTTGACCGTAAGCGGTCAGCTTGAGGGTGAATTGGGGGCAACAGCTTTTGGTGAGATCTATACCTTTGGTCCCACTTTCAGGGCAGAAAACTCCAATACCACCAGACACCTTGCTGAGTTCTGGATGATTGAGCCTGAAATGGCTTTTCATGATCTGGAAGACAACATGAACCTTGCAGAGTCCTTTATCAAACACATCATTAGGTTTGCAATGGACAATAACATGGAAGATCTACAGTTTTTGGATCAACGTTTAAGTGAAGAGGAAAAACAACTTCCTGCAGACAAGAGAAGCGAAATGGGGTTGATTGAAAAACTGAAGTTTGTAGTGGATAACGATTTTGAACGCATTACTTATACCGAGGCCATAGACATTCTTTTAAACTCTCCCGCATATAAGAAGAAGAAGTTTCAATATGAAGTGAAATGGGGAATTGATATGCAAAGTGAACACGAGCGCTATCTTGTAGAAAAACATTTCAAGAAA
This sequence comes from uncultured Sphingobacterium sp., assembly GCA_964631755.1. Lineage (GTDB taxonomy): Bacteria > Bacteroidota > Bacteroidia > Chitinophagales > Chitinophagaceae > Pollutibacter. The sequence goes on from CAZVYI010000029.1 coordinate 12,808, forward strand.
CCCGTTATCGTTACCAACTATCCAAAAGACATCAAAGCGTTTTACATGCGTCAGAACGATGATGGAAAAACAGTTGCTGCTATGGATATCCTTGCACCGGGAATTGGTGAAATTGTTGGTGGTTCACAAAGGGAGGAACGATTAGATAAACTCGTTTCCCGAATGAACGATATGCATATTCCCGAAGAGGAACTTTGGTGGTATTTGGATACCAGAAGATTTGGAACTGTTCCACATGCTGGATTTGGTCTAGGATTTGAAAGAATGGTGCTTTTTGTTACTGGAATGACGAACATCAGAGATGTGATTGCGTTTCCAAGAACACCGAAGTCCGCTGAGTTCTAAATCAACTTGCTGATTCTTTTCTGATACACATTACAGGAATATGGGTGTGGTGAAGTAATTCTCGCGTAATACTTTTTTCAAATAGACTTTCCAAGAAAGAGTGTTTTTGAGGAAGAGTTATCACTAAATCAATATTGTTTTTTTCTGCAAAATCATTGATGCCCTCATTGATATTTTTGTTTTCAATAAAATCATAAGTAGGATTCATTCCGGATAGCAGCATTTCAAGATTCAGTGTTTGCTCTGGAGTATCTGGTGTAAAATTTCTTTGTTTGTAGTCCACATGCAACACATGCAATTCCGCATTAAAAAAATTAACCAAAGTGCGAATAGGCGCTACGGGTGTTTTATCCACCACCTCTTTAAAATCTGTAGTGAGTCCAATTTTTTTATAGGGACTAAACTTACCCCCGGGTGGCACAACAATCACAGGCGTAATCGATTTGTTAATTACAGCCAATGAATTGCTTCCAAGAAAAAACTTACCAGCACCGGTAACACCTCTGCTTCCCATAACAATTGCAAATGGTTGAAGTGTCTTAGAAATCTTATTCACCTCATCAGCAACATCGCCAAGTCGACTTTCGGTATACACCACAAGCTTTCCTGATGTAATTGTTTCAATATTGTGTTTTAATTCTGCCAATTGCTCCTCACTTGCTTTTTTGATTTCGTCAAGCGATATGGTCACCAAGGGAACCTCAGAGTAACTAACAGGAATTTGATACACATGAACAATCATCAAGCTGGACCCCATTGCTACAGCAAGGTCCATTCCATATTTTAAGGCATTGTCTGCCAAAGGAGAAAAATCTGTAGGAACGACAATCAGTTTCATGCGGTTGTTTTTTCAAACTTAACCGACCACATCAATTTGAAAACTGATGTTCATCATTTAGCCTTATGATTTTACTGTTGTTTTTTAAGAAAGGCTTCAATTTTTCTGGTTACATCTTTTCTGACATCAACATAGAAAAGATTAATGTCTCCTGCATGAAAATTTTTGTTCCGATACAAGAAAGAACCCGGAAATCGCGGGTGTGAAACCCACAAAGCGCTCCCCTCTGCTTGAGCACTCTGTGTTTGTGTGTAGACCTTCTTTAGGTTATACAAAACTGCACCTTGTTGCATCCATCTTTCAGCTACCTCATTGGTGGTTTTCCAGGTAATAGGATTAACTACTGCAATGGTTGTATCTATCCTATTCGCCCAATTGTCGCTATAGTCGTACCGAAAAGTTCTCCAGCTCACAAAACACCCAGTACTTGTACTATCCTTACAAACAGGAATGCTGACGTATTCGTTTTTCTTAACACCCATCCCCACTAAATACGCACATACCAATTGTTTGGATAGTGGCTTTTGATCAAAAAACTCTTTTAACAAACGTGTTGTATGTGTTGTACCCTGACTATGAGAAGCAATTATAATTGGTCTCCCCTTGTTTTCATTTTCCAAATAATATAAAAAGGCTCTTTTTACATCATCATAAGCCAGATTGAAAGCAGCATATTTAGATATGCTGTCAGGTTCTGCATACATGCCTATATGAGCCTGTCTGTAACGAGGTGCAAATATTCTTGCTCTCTCATTAAAGGCGGATGCTTGATAAAGCAGTGCACTGTAATCTGTTTTATAATTTATTATTGAATCGTCTATCCGGGCATTTGTAATTCCATTTTCTCTTACACCCGTAAGTGTTGTGGGATGTAAGAAAAATACATCTGCAACTTTTTCCAGCGGCGCGGTAACTAGCGGCAACGGAACCGTATCTGACGGATCCCATTTGTTAGGATGAGCCGCCCAGTATTGAAGATTGCTGTAGTCTGGCACTCCGGATTCACTTTTGAATGCCGATGTACCCGTATAGGCAGTCATTTTTTTACTACAAGAAATTATTGAAAACAGGAAGATGCCCGATATAATAAGAAGAACCAAGTTTTGATTTCTGTTCATTTTTCAAAATTATGTTTGTTATTTTTACCCAACAATCTTTTATCATGAATATTCCTGTTGTTAACCTCGACCTGTTTATTAACGGAACGCCAGAACAAAAAGTTCAGTTTTCTGCTGATTTGGGTAAAGCATTTGAAGAAGTGGGTTTTGTTTCAGTTAAGAATCATGGCATTGACCAAAGTCTAATTGATACGCTGTACCAAAACGTTCAGACTTTTTTTAATCAGCCAGAAGCTTTAAAAAGGAAATATGAAGTTCCGGGGTTGGCCGGACAAAGAGGATACACCTCTTTTGGTAAAGAACATGCTAAAGGTAGTGATGCTCCAGATTTGAAAGAATTCTTTCAATTTGGACAAACTGTTCCCGCTGGAGAAATATCACCCGAAAATTACCCAGATAATGTTCAGGTAACAGAAGTTGATTCTTTCAATGAAAAATTTCTTGAAGCATACCGGGCATTTGAAAAATCAGGAGGTGCTCTATTGAGTGCAATTGCAATTCACCTTGAATTGGGTGCAAACTATTTTGATGAGCATATTCACTTGGGCAACAGTATCCTAAGGGCTATCCATTATCCACCCATTGTAAACGAACCCAAATCAGCAATAAGAGCAGAACAGCATGAAGACATTAACCTCATAACCCTGCTTGTTGGTGCTTCTGCAGATGGACTTGAAATTCTGAGTAAAGAAAATGAATGGCTTGCCGTTAAAGCTGGTCCTGGTGAAATTGTTGTGAATGTAGGCGACATGCTGCAGCGTCTTACAAACGATAGACTAAAAAGCACAACACACAGGGTTGTTAATCCACCAAGAGAAATGTGGCACACCTCAAGATATTCTATTCCCTTTTTCCTTCATCCAAAAAGCGAAATGTCACTTGCCTGTCTAGATTCTTGTATAAGTGAGACATATCCAAAATTATATGAAGACTATACAGCAGGTCAATATCTTGATGAAAGGCTAAGGGAAATCGGTTTAAAAAAATAAACTTGGCCCTGATAAGACATATTCCCTTTTTAAAGACTGTTTTTATATACAGCATATCTGCATTTGGTGGCCCACAAGGACACCTGGGCATGATGATGAATACATTTGTAGAAAAGCGCAAGGATGTTACAGACAAGGAATTAATGGACATCTACGCTTTTTGTCAGCTACTACCTGGAGCAACATCCACACAAACACTTACTCTTATAGCTTATAAACGCGGTGGAACAATTCTAGCGCTGCTAACACTACTCATTTGGATGATACCAGCTGTTACGTTGATGACTGCATTATCAATTTTCATTGCAGAAAATAATTCACAGCATTTAAAACTGTTTCAATACCTACAGCCGATGGCACTTGGTTTTCTTGCATTTGCTGCTCACAAAACAACAAAAATCATCAATTCACAATTTTCTAAAATTGTTGCAGTTGTTTTTGGAGTGCTAACCTTCTTCTTTTTTAAAACACCCTGGATCTTTCCCGCTGCAATGGTGTTTGGATCTTTAAGTGGTTTATTAATTAAACAGAAAACTGAAACCAAGGTCAACCATAAAAAAAGAAATTTAAACTGGACTCTTTTTATTTTGTTTGTCGGCTTTTTTATTACGGCAGCCTCTTTATCAGAAACCGCCAGAAAAGAAAATTGGCAAAATCGTACTCCATATAATTTATTTGAAAACATGTACCGCTTTGGAAGCTTTGTATTTGGCGGAGCAGATGTTTTGATTCCTGTGATGTATGAACAGTATGTAGTTAGACCCGAAACAAAGCGAATCAAAAACACCAATCAAAATGTAATTAAAATTGATCGTGAAGAATTTTTAACTGGTGCAGGACTTGTTAGGGCCATACCGGGTCCAGCTTTTTCAATATCTTCTTTTGTTGGAGCTTCTGCTATGCAATCTAAAGGATATACTCATCAAATAATGGGTTCTATCATAGCAACTATCGGTATATTCCTTCCAAGTTTTTTAATTGGTGTATTTCTATTTCCCTTGTGGGAAAATTTACACAAGTACAAAGTTTTAGAGCGCTTAATGATTGGACTAAACGCGACTGTTGTAGGTATTATGTTGGCCAGTATAATATATCTTACAAAAGACACTATTGTACCTTTACAACAGGTCCCAATTAATCAAGCACTTGTTTTTTTCTCTGTAATGTCTGCTACTTATTTCTTGTTAACCTTCTCAAAAATTAAAGCACCATTTATCGCTGCGGGATGTTTACTGCTTGGATTGCTTAGCATGATCTAGCCGCTATTTGTAATAACCCGAATTTAAAATTTCATTCATCACCGTATCGGGTACCATATAACGTATTGATTTACCCTCCCTGATTAATTTTCGAATTGATGATGCTGAAATTTCAATGATAGGCGCCTTCAATGATATAATATTGGCTCCAGGAATTTGTTTTACAGGAAAATTCAATCTTTCATAAACACAAATCTTGTATCGCTTTAATATTACATCGCTATTCTTCCAATTTTCAATATTATCCAGGCTATCAGAACCCATGATAATGCTGAATTCATGATCTGGATATTTTTCTTCTAAATAGGTAAGCGTCTCAATTGTATATGATGGTCTCGGAAGTTTAAATTCAATATCGACAGCCGTCATCCTCGTTTCACCTTCTATTGCAGTCTGAACCAAGTGCAACCTGTGGTATTCGTTTAATAAGCTGTGGTTTTGCTTGAATGGATTTTGTGGAGAGACCACAAACCAAACTGCCTCAACATCGGTATTGTGTAGAACATGGTTAGCAATAATCAAGTGCCCGTTATGAATGGGATTAAAAGAACCAAAATAAAGCCCTATTTTCATAACACATTGATAATCAAATAAATATACTATTTTTCTTCTACCAGAATAGATTCTGCTTCGTTGATGCGCAAACTAACCTGATAACCGGCCACCATTACAGATATGGGATCACCCAAAGGAGCAATTTGTTCCACCACAATGTCTTCTCCCTCCAGAAAACCCATCTCCATTAGTTTTAAAACCAACTCTTGATCTTCTAAAGCAATAATCACAGCTTGTCTACCCGGCTCTAATTCAGAAAGCTTTTTTCGCATACAATCATATAAGGACTGCAAAGCTACTTCTGTTCGTCGGATTTCTTGTAATTTTATTGTTAGTTATGGCTGAAGTAAACTTCTTTTATCTTGAACCTGTTTCTATCCTGAAACAGCGTAATCAACTTAAAGCTTTTCTGAAAAAGACCGCCAAACAATCAGGTCGTCCAATTGATACTCTCAATATTATCTTTTGTTCTGATACTTACCTATTGTCTATCAATCAGCAGTTTTTGGAACACGACTATTTCACAGACATCATCACATTTGATCTTTCTCAATCAAAGAAAGGAGCAATTACTGCGGAAATCTATATCAGTTATGATCGGGTAAAGGATAATGCAAAGCAGATGAACATACCCATATCAAAAGAACTTCATAGAGTTATTTTTCATGGATTGTTGCACCTCATAGGCTACAAAGACAAGTTAAAGAAAGACCAAATCCTAATGAGAAAGATGGAAGATAAGCTGCTGACAAAGTATTTTTGCTAAATGTTCCACGTGAAACATTTACTCTTTTTCTTTTTCCTTCTGCCCTTGATGGTAGCGGGACAATCACAGTTTAGTTTACAGGATAAGCGGTTTGCACCCCCCATAAAGATTGACCAGGAATTAATGAATTACGTTTCTGAACAAACAAAAGGAAGGGGCCTAACCGAAGAGGAGAAGAGGTTCTTTTATTGGTCAAACTACTTAAGACAAAACCCGAAAAGGTTCTATCTGGAAATTATTGATGCTTTCTTAAAAGAATTTCCTGAGACAAAGGGCAGAGAAGCGGAATCGTTGAGAAAAGACCTTCTTGTCCTTTCCCCCTTACCCAAGTACAGGTTCTCTGGCCTTCTTGCAGATCTTTCCTTGGAGCATGCTAATGATTTGGCAGAAAACAGCAATCAAATTAGTCATAACGATTCCAAAGGAAGATCCTTTGCCCAGAGAATGAAGCTGGGGGGAGTGACCAAATGTGCAGCTGAGAATATTTATACCGGCAAGAACGATGGTCTGCTTGCATTAATCATGCTACTGCTGGATATAGGCTTGGAGTCTGCAGGTCACCGCAAGAACATACTTAACCCAGTCTTCCCCAACATGGGTTTTTCGATTCGCCCACACCAAACGGGACAAAGAATCATTTTGGTTCAGGTTTTTGGTTGTAACTAGTATAATGTTCCACGTGGAACATCTTTAGGAATCCTTGTATAACAACCCCCACAAGCTTGTCACCCTCTTCTTCTTTATATATCTTTGCGCCATGTTTCCAAAGTACGATGTCATAGTGGTAGGTGCAGGTCATGCGGGTTGCGAAGCAGCAGCTGCTGCGGCCAACATGGGTAGTCGCGTTTTGCTTGTGACCATGAACATGCAGACCATTGCCCAGATGAGCTGTAATCCAGCTATGGGTGGGATTGCCAAGGGTCAGATTGTGAGGGAGATTGATGCTTTGGGTGGGTATTCAGGAATTGTGACTGATCAATCAATGATACAGTTCAGGATGTTGAACAGGTCGAAGGGACCAGCTATGTGGAGCCCCAGGGCTCAAAGCGACAGGATGTTGTTTTCAGCCAAATGGAGAGAGATGCTGGAGAATACACCTAACCTTGACTTTTACCAGGATATGGTTCATGGTTTAGTTGTGAAAGATGGGCGAGTTGTTGGTGTAAAGACCGGTATGGGTAATGAAATAGAGGCGAAGGCTGTGGTATTGACCAATGGAACCTTTTTGAATGGCGTAATACATGTGGGGGAAAAAACCTTTGGTGGTGGAAGAATGGCTGAGCGATCGGCACATGGAATAACCGAACAGTTGGTTGAGCTGGGTTTTGAGAGCGACAGGCTGAAGACAGGTACTCCTCCAAGAATAGATGGAAGGAGTTTGGATTACAGTAAGATGGAGGAGCAGAAGGG
>CAZVYI010000030.1:0-19948 GCA_964631755.1 uncultured Sphingobacterium sp.
TTGCCTTCATTCTTCCGCCCTGACTCATATAGCTTTCGATGTTGATGGCTTCATCTACACCCAGTTTTTTGGAGAAAATAGCATTCACTTTGGCTTCATCGTTTTCACATCCAAGCATTGATGCAGAAAGTAAAAAAATGAAAATCTTCCTGATCACTCCACTAAGTTTATTGGTATTTGGGTTTGTTGAACCAGATATCACTCAGGTTGAGTCCTAGAGACACTCTGAACAAATTTTCTCTGATATCATTCTGGCTATTGCCTCTGAATCCAATTTCAAATGCAGTATTGATGGTGGTGTACTGGTTGGTATATACGTTTCGTCTAACAGGCAAACCTGCACCGAAGGTGAAACTGTATTGAGGAATGGTGTTGTTTAATTTTACATTGTCGGGTCCAAATGAAGTACCTAGTCTGTATGCTACTCTGGCGAAATAATTATCTGATTTGTAATTGGGTAAAATTTGTCCACCCAATCTGACTGTCCAGTTGTTAACCAAATTATCTGGAGCACCATAGTACCTGTAGTTCGACCAATTACCGAAATTGATTTCACCGCCGAAGAGCCATTGTGTTTCATGGTGAATTACAAATCCTGCAGCCCATGATGATGGGTTAATAATATTCCCACTTTCGTTTTGTCCAGAATAAATGCTGTCAACCGTAATTAATCCAACATTTGGATTGAATTCTACTGTCTGGCGGGTAATATTTCTAGTGGCCTTCATGGTGGTTTGGAGGTTTCCATGAGCGCCTAAGCGAAGTGTAACTTTTTCATTCAGCTGAATTTTATATTGAACACCTGCGCTGAAGAATATTCCTCCAAATCTTGTAGAATCTGCTGAGTTGGTTGATTTGTAGCGGATAGAATCACTCAGAAAATTAAGGCGGCTTGAGTATTCTTTCGTGCCGAACATATATCCAACATTAAACCCTATATTGAAATGTTTGTTTCCATATCCAAGGCCAGTAAATGCCTGATAAGTTCCTCCGTTGCCTTGGTAGGTATACCTTACACTATCAATTCCTTCCAGTCTTTTGTCAACCCGGATATCATAATTGATTCTCGAGATTGGTCTCAGCCCCAGGTTCATCCCCCAATTCTTAGTTTTGGACAGGGGAAGTCCCAATTGAAAATAAGAGGGAATAAGGTAGGCTGATTGAAAACTTCTTGGGGGATTAAGTGCCCTCAACGTTCTGGAATTGTAATCTAAACCAATATCGTAAGAGGTAATTTTCAATTCAGCATATGAAGCCGGGTTGGCAAAATTGACAGTGGAGTAATCAGCATAAGCAGTACTGATTCCACCCATTGCCCTATTGAGGATATTTTGCTGAGGGATTAAATCACCCAATCCATATCTGGAATAAGGCGAGTTTTCTTGAGCCTGAATCTTGTGTACACCCAATAGCAGGAATACAGATAAGGAAATGAAAATTAAAGCACTAGCTGTTGGTCTCACTGATCGCATACAATCCTTTGTATAATAAATTGGGGTCTGCAAATATCTTCTTTTTTAAGAGCCTTTCAAAATAGGTGCAATCACCCCCGGTTAAAACCACGTTAAAGTTGCTGTATTTTTCTTCATATGCAGCAACAATTCCCTCTATTTCTTTGGCCATGCCCATGATTACGCCACTAAGGAGGTTGGTTTTGGTGTCGTATCCTATCAATGGGAAGTTCCAGTCTTTTTCAATCAGCGGAAGCAGGGCAGTTTGTTCATGCATAGCCCTGAACCTCATTTCGAGTCCGGGTGAAATGCTTCCCCCTAAAAACTGGTTGAATTTATTGATGAAGTTGTAGGTAATGCAGCTTCCCAGTCCTACAACCAGATTATTCTTACCGGGATAAAAATGAACGACTGCAGCTGAGAGGGCTAATCGGTCGGCGCCGACTGTCTCAGGTTTCCCAACGGGAACAGTGAAGTTCAATTTGGTTAAATGGTTGAGGAGATGAAATGAAGTGTTTGAACTCAGAACTTCATTGATTGCAGGATTATGATGAATAACGGAGGACAGTATTGATTTCTCAGGCTGATGATCCTGAAGAATTCCTTTGATTTGATCAATGCCGTCTCCATTCAATGCAAAGGCCTGTTCAAGATTTCCATTCTTAAAAATGGCAGCCTTCATTCGGGTATTGCCAAAATCCAGGCATAAGGTTTTCATGATGCTTCTTTGTACAAAGGTGTGATAAAGTTGGCTAAAGCTTGATTTTATTTATCGTCATAATGCAATAATTTTAACCTCTGAATGGATAAAACAATTGTAGATCAGGCTTTGGATGGCGATAAAAAAAGTATTGCCCGATGTATTTCATGGATTGAAAACAAAACGCCTGGCTATTTATCCATTTTTAGTGATTATGCTTCCAAAACACCTGCTGGTTTGATTGGTATAACGGGTCCGCCTGGTGCTGGGAAAAGTACTTTGGTCGATGCACTTGTTGAACTCTATGTAAAAGAAGGAAAAAAAGTAGCTGTTGTCTGTGTTGATCCATCATCACCATTTCATGAAGGTGCCTTATTGGGCGATCGAATCAGAATGGGGAGGTGGTACAATGAGCCATTGGTCTATATCCGTTCACTTTCCAGTAGGGGTTCTTTAGGCGGGTTACATCCGCGGGCTAAGGAGATTACTGATTTTCTTAGACAATGTGGATTTGATATGGTGATTATTGAAACGGTAGGTGTTGGTCAGTCGGAAGTAGAAGTTGCCCGATTAGCAGATTTAACCATTTTGGTAATGGTTCCAGAGTCTGGTGATGAAATTCAATTGATGAAAGCAGGTTTAATGGAGGCAGCAGATTTGTTTGTTGTCAACAAATCTGATCGACCAGGCGCAGATATATTTACCATGCAGTTGAAGAACCAAGTGCATCAGCAGGATGTTGTTGTAAATACTGTAGCTTCAACTGGTGAAGGAGTAGATGTATTGAAATCGGTTATTACAAAACATATTCAAAATTAAAAATTAGTATTATGAGCGAGATGATTCCAAATGAAGGTTTTCCAGTTGCAGCAAAATCTGAACCATGTTGCGTTAAGGTAGAAGCGGGTAAAACCTATGCCTGGTGTACATGTGGCTTGAGTGAGAAGCAGCCTTTTTGTGATGGAAAGCATAAAAAAATTGAGGGAAATCCTTATGCAAGTCTAAAGGTGACTTTCGAAGAAGAAAAAGAAGTTTGGCTTTGTCAGTGTAAAAAAACAAAGACACCGCCATTCTGCGATGGAAGCCACAACCATTAATATTTAAGCGCCAGTATACATGCGTTTAACCGAAAGGCTTTTGTATATCTTATTGTATGGGGTATCGTTATTGCCCATGCGTGTACTTTATCTGTTGAGCAATTTACTTGCCTATCTTGCTTTTTCTGGTATTGGGTACCGTAAGCAAATTGTAATGTCTAATTTGGAGGTTGCTTTTCCTGAAAAATCGCACCAAGAAAGGGTTGCTATTGCAAAAGAATTTTACCTGAATTTTTGCGATGCTATGATAGAATCAATCAAATTAATCAGTGCTGATAATCGATTGATTGACAAACTTTTTATCGCTGATCCAGAAGTAGTAAAAGAAATTGAGGGAGTCGAAAAGAATATACAGATCCACGCCATGCACAATTTCAGTTGGGAGATAGTCAATCTTGGAGTAGCCAGAGAAATGAAGTTGCCTTTTTTGGGAGTATATCAACCTATCACCAATCCCTTTTTTAATGAGTTGTTTAAAAAAATAAGAGCAAGGAATGGAACGGTTTTGATTCCTGCAAATGATTTTAAAAATAATTTTCTGCCGCACGGTGATAAGCGATATGCAATTGCATTGGTTGCTGATCAGAATCCTGGAAATCCTGCAAAGGCCTGGTGGGTAAACTTTTTTGGCAAGGCCGCACCATTTGTAATGGGTCCTGAAAATGCAGCAAGGCAAAGAGATACAGCTGTATTTTTTGCTAATTTTTACAAGGTAAAAAGAGGGTTATACAGTTTCAGTGTTGAGAAGTTTACTGAACGGCCTGCTGATTTAGCACCAGGTGAACTCACGCTTCGTTATATCAAGTACATAGAAGATAAAACAAAGGAGCGCCCAGCCAACTATCTTTGGAGCCATAGAAGGTGGAAGCATCCTTATAAGCCAGAATATGCAGGTCAGGTAATTGGTAAATTAAATCTTTGAAACCTCTGCTGAAATTATTTCAGTAAATCGGTTACGATTTGATTGATCATCCCCAAGCGGTCAAGGTTCAGTTTGTAATACATGTATTTCCCATCTCTTTCCGTCAGTACAATACCGGCTCTTCTTAGAATGGCCAGGTGCTGACTTGCTACTGATTGCTCAAGTCTTAAGTCGACGAAAATTTCTGTTACTGTAGCCTGCCCTCTTTTGTCAATCAACCTGATCATTTCTTGTCTGAGTTTATGGTTGATAGCCCGGAAAACGAGGGAAGCTTTTTTGATGGTGAGATGATCTAGTGAAGGTGCTTTTGTAGGCAATTGATTTGGTTTAATGAAAAAATTGGACTGACCAAATTGATCTCCTTTTAAAAAATCAGACATAGGTGGTGTGTTAGATAGGTGTTAAATGCACTACGAATATAGTGCTTAATACAATTTCGGAAAAAAATGCTGAAACATAAAACTTAATCTAATGTGTATCCGTGGTAGCGGTTAAGCTTTTTGTGTGCTAAAAAAATCTTTGGTGTAAAAAGGAGCAGCTTCAAACAATGAGGAGAAATTGCTTTTTAAAAAATAATCTTCTGCTATTGCTGCATGGTGAGATTCATTTTGTAGAGCATCGGGAAATTGAGCATTAGGGTGTTTGCAAAGTTCTTGCCACTTTGCTGCGCCATCACCAACAAATACAACCTGGTTGGTATTGAGGTAGTCGACATAGCTTTGTTCTTCCAAAATCAAATTAGTAGGAGGCAGTAGTATGGTATTCATGTTGCTTGAATATACTGCTGTAAAGACTTCCATCCTTCTTGCATCTATCATCGGAACAATTAAGCCTTTTGCCTGTTCCTTGTTTCCAAACGCAATCCATTCCAGGGTGCTTATGCAAATCAGTGGAATTTGATTTGCATAGCAGATGCCTTTTGCTGCAGATAAGCCTACTCTCAATCCTGTATAGGAACCAGGGCCATTGATTACGGATATGGCTTTAAAGCTGTTTAATGCAATGCCATTGTTTTTGCAAATCGACTGGATGGCAGGGTGTAAAAAAGAAGCATGTTCTTTTTGGGATGGATTGCTGATTTGATCAATGAGTTTTCCATCAACCGCAATACCTACACTGGCCTCTTGCAAGGCAGTATTGATTAGTAGGATAGCATGATTTAGCTGTTGACTCATTGATCTATTGTGAATTGCAAAAATAGGTTGATGGAAACCAATTATCTTCGTCATTCAAAATTTAATTGTAATGAAAAAGCAAATCATCAATACTGATGCTGCTCCTGCTCCAATTGGCCCCTACAACCAATCTGTAAAGGCCAATGGGTTTTTGTTTGTATCCGGACAAATAGCGATTGATCCGAAAACTGGAAATATTGATGCAGCTTCAATTAAAGAAGAAACCCATCAGGTGATGAAGAATCTTGCTGCTATCCTAGCTGAAGCTGGACTATCATTTGAGGCGGTTGTAAAAACGACCATTTTTCTAACGGATATGGCACATTTTGGTGTAGTGAATGAAGTATATGCTCAATATTTTGAAGGTAACCATCCTGCCAGAGAGACGGTTGCGGTAAAGGGACTTCCCAAAAATGTGAATGTTGAGATAAGTATGATTGCTGCAGAATAAAATAATGATTTGACCACATGAGCTTAATTTCCATTTTCAATAGCATGAAACACTTAGCATTTTTATTGTGTTGCATCACTTTAATTTCCTGCGAAGGGAATCATGAAAACTATACTACCAGATTCACTGATCCGTTTACCTACAACAGAACAGTAAAGCAACTCAATGATATCGTATTGGAAAATAATTTTCCTCCAATGATTGCAGCTCGTAATTATGCTTATGCCACTATTGCTGCATATGAATGTATGGTGGCAGGAGATAGTAGTTTAGAAACTTTGGCTGGTAGGATCAAGCACATGCCACCAATGCCAAAACCTGCAAATGGTAAAACAGTTGATTATCCACTTGCTGGATTGCTTTCATTTGTTAAGGTGGGAAATGCTGTCACTTTTCCTGAAGGAAGTATGATGAACTATTATGAAAAACTCCTGAAGATGGCTGATAGTCTGAATGTTCCAAGAGGGGTACTTAAGGAAACAATCACTTTTTCAGATTCAATAACTGCTGCTATCTTGAAATGGAGTAAAGGTGATAATTATGCAGCAACGCGAGGTGCACCTCGCTATGCTGTTAATGATTCACTGGGCAGATGGGTGCCTACACCACCCATGTATGCCAGCGGTTTGGAGCCACATTGGATGACCATCAGGCCATTTGCTTTGGATTCAGCATCACAGTGTATGCCAGGAAGGCCTCCATTTTTTACGCTGGAAAAAAACAGTGTCTATTATAAGTCCCTTATAGAAGTGAAGCAGACTGTAGACTCTTTAACTGAGGAGCAGAAACATATTGCTGACTTCTGGGATGACAATCCATTTAAAATGAATGTATCTGGACATGTAATGTTTGCTACCAAGAAATTTTCACCTCCTGGACATTGGATGAATATAGTAGGGATTGCAGCGCATAAAGCAAATGCTGATTTTAAAACAACAGTCACTGCTTATGCATTAACTTCTATTGCATTATTTGATGGATTCATCAGTTGCTGGGATGAAAAATACAGGAGTAATTATGTGAGACCTGAAACAGTCATCAATGAAAAAATATCAGGGGATTGGCATCCTTATATACAAACACCACCATTCCCTTCCTATACCAGTGGGCACTCAACCATTTCTGCAGCGGCTGCAGAGGTAATGACTTCAATTTTTGGAGATAAGATAACGTTTACCGATACTTCATTACTTGAGTTTGGAATTGCCAACAGGGAGTTTAAATCATTTAGAGCTGCTGCACAGGAAGCAAGTATTTCAAGACTGTATGGTGGTATTCACTATAAGTTTGATTTGGACTCTGGTAATGCTATGGGAAAACGAGTTGGGGCAATTGTGCTAAAAAAGCTTCGTCAATAAGGTTATTGAAAGGGTATAATGGCTTAAAAAAAATGAACTATCTTACTTGTTGATTGTTTTATATCAATATACAAAGATGGATTCAACATTAACAACCACAACAGTCAGACATCAATCGGTAGAAAACCAGCCTGCATTCAAAACTGTATATGAGTCACAGATTGGTTTTTTTAATGCGCAAAATACAAAATCGGTTGCTTTCAGAATTGAGCAATTGAAGAAATTGAAAACTGCAATTCTTGCTCATGAACAAGATATTTATGATGCCTTGTACAAAGATTTGAGAAAATCAACTTACGAGGCGTTTGGTTCCGAAATTGGACAAGTAATCAAAGAAATTGACTTTGCCATTAGTCACCTTCCTTCCTGGGCCTCTCCTAAAAGGGTAACAACACCCATGATGTTTTTCCCTTCTACCAGTAGAATCCATAGAGATCCTTTGGGAGTGGTTTTGATCATTGCACCTTGGAACTATCCTTTTTTCCTGTCCATCAGTCCGCTTGTTAGTGCAATTGCAGGAGGTAATACTGCTGTAGTTAAACCTTCGGAAGAAGCAGCGCATACGGCAGTCGTGATAGAAAAAATATTATCAGGCATTTTTGAATCAAATTACATCCATGTTGTTCAGGGTATTGGAGGAGAGGTAATTCCTGCAATGCTGAATGAAGTCCGTTTTGATCATGTGTTTTTTACTGGTAGTACTGGCGTGGGACAAAAAATCATGGAAATGGCGGCTAAAAAATTGGTGCCAGTTACTTTGGAGTTGGGTGGGAAAAGTCCTTGTATCGTAGATCAATCTGCATCGCTCAATTATACTGCAAAGAAAATTGCATGGAGCAAGTTGATGAATGCGGGTCAGACTTGCGTTGCACCTGATTATGTCCTTGTACACCATTCTGTAAAAGATCAACTGGTTTCCAAACTCAGAGAAAATTTCAAGCAAATGCTTGGAGAGGATCCATCAAAAAGTGAGGATTTTGGTAGAATCATCAATGCAAAAAGATTCAAAAGCATTGCGGCCTATCTTTCCCAAGGAAAAGTAGTTGCAGGGGGTAGACACAATGAAGCTGATCTTTACATTGAACCAACTATTCTTGAAGATATTTCTATAAATGATACAGTGATGCAAGAGGAGATATTTGGTCCAGTTCTGCCTGTTATCACATACGATTCAAATGAGGAAGTTGTCAAGTGGATTGAGAAAAATCCATTCCCTCTCTCGTTGTATGTTTATGCAGAAGATAAGAATGTGCAGGATTATTATATTTCAACTGTCAGATTTGGAGGTTGTGCTATCAATAACGGAATCATTCATTTGGCCAATCCTCATCTTCCTTTTGGCGGTGTTGGTCCAAGTGGTACTGGACAATACCATGGTAAATTTGGGTTTGAGGCATTTACAAGGCCCAAAGCAGTTTTGCAATCCAGGTCCTGGTTCGATGTACCTCTATGGTATGCTCCTTATAAAGGAAAGGCAACTTTATTGAGAAAAATTTTCAAGTTTACTTAATCTGGTACATGAATAAAAATTATTTAAAAATTGCTATAGGCGTTCTGCTGGTTTCAGCAATGGCTTATGCTTGTACAGCGACAAAATCACAAAAGAATATGAGTACCAGACAAAATATGTTGAAGTCGTTTTATCCAGTTCTGGCGAGTGTTACCAGGTTTTTTGGCGTAAACAGTAAAGTTGTTTTGCCAAAAACTAGTGCAGCACCTTTGACTTCTGTTTACACAATTCCTTTTGAAATGATCAATGGAGACACAACAGATTTATCTGTTTATCGGGGTAAGAAAATTGTGATTGTCAATACAGCAAGTGATTGCGGTTATACTGGACAATATGAAGAATTGCAAAAGTTATATGAGCAGCGAAAAGAGGATGTAGTCATTATAGGGTTTCCTGCAAACGACTTCAAAGAGCAAGAAAAAGGAAGCAATGAAGAGATTGCCTCCTTCTGTAAAAAGAATTATGGAGTTGAATTTCCAATGGCCATGAAAACATCTGTTGTAAAATCATCGACGCAACATGATCTCTTTAAGTGGTTGTCTGAAGCCAGCAAGAATGGATGGAATGAACAGGCTCCTTCATGGAACTTTTCAAAGTACATTATTGATGAGCAGGGAAAACTTATTGGATATTTTGATCCCGGAGTAAGTCCACTCGGAAAAGAATTTACAAACATCTTAAATACTCCTAAACCTTAATAACAGATGGAGTATCAAGAAGAGCAACTTTTGGTATTGGTCAATGAACACGACGAACAAGTTGGAACCATGGCGAAAATGGAGACCCACAGAAAAGCTTTATTGCACAGGGCTTTCAGTGTTTTTCTGTTCAACAGCAAGGGCGAAATGTTTTTGCAGCGTAGGGCTTTGAAGAAATACCATAGTGGGGGTTTATGGACTAACGCATGTTGTAGTCATCCTTTCCCAACAGAAACTCCAAAATCCGCAGCCATAAGGAGAATGAAAGAGGAGTTAGGTTTCGTTACTGAAATTGAGCCTGCTTTTACTTTTATTTATAAAGCTGCATTGGATAATGAGTTGACAGAATACGAATACGATCATGTTTTTGTCGGCAAGTATGATGGGGAAATACATCTCAATGAAGATGAGGTTGGTGACTACTGTTATCGTGCAATGGATGATTTAAAAGAACATGTACAAAGATATCCTGCTCAGTATACAGAGTGGTTTAAAATTGCTTTGCCATTACTTGATCATTATTTAATTGAAAACAGGCACCTGATTAATGAGGAATAGAAAGGCTATTGTAGTAGGGGCAGGAATTGCAGGGATAGCAACTGCTATACGTTTGGCGGTCAAGGGGTTTGATGTAGAAGTCCATGAAAAAAATAGTGTAGCAGGTGGTAAAATGTATTCAATTGAAAAATGCGGTTATACATTTGATGCGGGTCCTTCATTGTTTACACAACCGGTCAATCTTGAAGAGCTGTTTTCATTGGCTGGTGAGGATATCAATGCTTATTTCAAATACCGTGCACTTCCTTTGGCATGCAGGTATTTTTTTGAAACAGGGAAATTGGTCAATGCCTACACCTCGCGTGATGCATTTGCAGATGAGATGGAAAAGCAATTGGGTGAGCCGAAAGCAAATGTGCATCGATACCTTGAGAACGCGGAAAGAGTTTATGAGCATGTAGGACAGATTTTTCTTAATTTTTCCTTACACAAAGCTTCAACCTGGTTGCATCCAAGGGTTCTTAAAGCGTTGTCTGCTGTAAAGTTTCCGTATTTGTTCAATACATTGAATGAGTTCAATCATCAGCAATTTTCTACTCCCGAAGCAGTTCAGATTTTTAACCGTTTTGCAACTTACAATGGCAGTAACCCATATAGTGCGCCGGGTATGTTGAGTTTAATCCCCCACCTGGAGCAAAATCAAGGTACTTTTTATCCTGAAGGTGGAATGATTAGCATTCCTAATGCATTAGTAGCATTGGCAAAAAAGAAAGGCGTGCAATTTGTATTGAACAGTGAGGTTGAAAAAATAGTCGTGGAAAATAATGCGATTAAGGGTATTCAATCCAGTTCAGGATTTCGACCAGCAGATATAGTTGTCAGCAATGTGGATACCTATTTTTCTCATAAGAATCTATTGAAGAATCCAAATGCTGCTAAAAAAGTACTCAAAAACGAAAGAAGTAGCAGTGCTTATATTTTTTATTGGGGCGTGAAGAAGTCATTTCCTGAATTGCATCTCCACAATATATTTTTCAGCAAAAATTACCAGGAAGAATTTGATCATTTATTTGTGAAGAAGAAGTTCTACAGTGATCCGACCATTTATATCAACATCACTTCAAAGATGGAAGCAGGGCATGCGCCTGAAAATGCAGAAAACTGGTTTGTGATGGTGAATGCGCCCGCAAATACAGAAATGGATTGGGGCACGCTGCGAATTGAGTTGAGGCAAAATATTATTTCCAAGCTCAACAGTATGTTGTCGACTGACCTCAGCAATCACATTGAGGTAGAAGAGGTTTTGTCTCCTTTGGATATTGAACGACAAACTGCTTCCTATAAAGGGTCACTTTATGGAACCAGTTCTAATTCAAAATGGGCTGCTTTTTTAAGGCAAGCCAATTTTTCTGCTTCAGTTAAGGGGCTTTATTTTACTGGGGGAAGTGTACATCCGGGGGGAGGAATTCCACTTTGTTTAAAAAGTGCTAAAATCGTATCAGATATGGTTGGTTAGCCTAAATCTGATTCTTTGCTCAACCATTCAACGCTTTAGTGGTTATTATAACATGTCTTCCAACCTGCAATCTTTCCTGCCAAGTTATTTTCTGCCTAGGCAGTCCTTAAAATGGTCTCTATTTGTGACCTTGCTGGTCCATGTTTCAGGTGCAATTGGAATGGCATTTTTCAACAGGGAATTTTTTGTGGGTTTCACAGCGGTGAACCTTCTATTGATGTTTATTCTACTGCTTTGGAATGAAACTGAATTACATTTTACCTATCTGAAAGCAATTTTATTTGCTTTTGTTGCAGGTCTTTTCGCTGAGATTATAGGCGTGAATACTGGTATTTTATTTGGGGATTATCATTACAGCAAAATTTTTGGAGAGAAATTAATGGGCGTACCAATACTTATTGGGCTCAATTGGTTTTGTATTGTCTATGCTTCATTTCAAGTTGTTTTGAAGTTTATCAAGTCGGTTCAGCCTAATAGCTTATTAGTTGCACTTTTGACAGCGTTTTTGGCTACTCTTTTTGATTTCGTTATGGAACCTGTTGCTATCGAGCTTGATTTTTGGCAGTGGCATACACCAGAAATTCCATTTTTGAACTATGCTTGCTGGTTTATCATTTCATTTTTGATTGCCTTATTTTTTAACTGGATAGGCGTTAAAAAAACAAATCCTTTTGCAGTTTATCTTTTCTTTATTCAATTGTTGTTTTTTGTCTTTCTTGCATTGGCAATTTCTTAGCAGCGGAATCTATTTAAGGGCATTTTTTTGGTTAATTTGAGGCATATTATTTCACTGGTCATTCAGGGTGAATTACTTTAACGTGTGTTTATGAATCCTCCAATCAGTATTCCTTCGTTCCATGCCTCAATGCTGCAGGCATGGTCGGCTTTTTCTGATGAGTTCATTGCTGTTTGGAATGAAGATTGCACTACCATTCAATTTTGTAATGAAGCTTACACTCAATTTTTTGGTTACGGAACCAAACAAGATTTTATCAATCAGTATACCTTTTTTGGTTGCAGGAAGCACCCGCTA
This sequence comes from uncultured Sphingobacterium sp., assembly GCA_964631755.1. GTDB lineage: Bacteria > Bacteroidota > Bacteroidia > Chitinophagales > Chitinophagaceae > Pollutibacter. The sequence goes on from CAZVYI010000030.1 coordinate 12,410, forward strand.
GGGGAGGAAATTCAAGCTTTGGTGCTGGATACATTAAAAAAAGCGGGGAGTTGGACAGAAGAAGTGATGATGGTCAAAAAAAACGGAACCTCATTTTTATGTCGCTTAGATATCACAGGGTTCGAATTTGAATCAAAGCTGTTTTATCTGCAGCGTATCATCAACATCGATGCGCAAAGAGTTTTTTCTGAAAACCTGTTTAAGGAAGTCAAAAAATTTGAGGCCTTATTTCAGCACGCAACAATGCCCATTATTTTGGTCAATAAAAACGGCAATATCATATTAGCGAATGAGCAAGCATTGTCTTTATTTGAATACAAGCTGAATGAAATCACAAGGGTTAAAGTGGAAAATTTGATTCCTATGAGATTTCGTGATCGCCATGTGCATCATCGTGAGCAGTATGAAAAAAGGCCTGAAAATCGTCCCATGGGCCGAGATATGAAGCTGGTTGCTTTAAAAAAGAATGGCTTGGAATTCCCAGTCGAAATCAGTTTAGGACATTATCTTATCGACAACGAGCCTTATGTGATTGCTTTTGTTGTTGATATAACAAGCAGATTGGCTTTTGAAAACTTACTTCGGACACAGAAAGAAGAAGTAGAATCTGTGAACAAACAAATTGAAAAACTCAATGAGGATTTAGAGCATAAAGTTGAAGTGAGAACACAGGAGTTGTCGGAAGCACTAAGTAAGGAAAGGGAATTGAGTGATTTGAAATCGCGTTTCGTATCCATGGCGTCTCATGAATTCAGAACACCCTTGAGTACAATACTTTCTTCCGTTTCATTGATTGGTAAGTATGTAGAAGCTGATGAACAGGATAAAAGGGATAAGCATATTTTGAGGATCAGGTCGGCCGTCAATAACCTTACAGATATTCTCAATGAATTTTTATCCTTGGGTAAAATTGAAGAGGGGAAGATTCAGGTGCATTTTTCGAGCTTCAATATTAAAGAACAGGTGCAGTTGATCATTAGTGAAATAAGACCTATTTTAAAAAATAGACAATTTATCAAGTATACCCATGAAGGATTCACTCAGGTGAATCTTGATACCTCTCTGCTGAGAAATATTATCATCAATTTGGTTTCAAATGCTATTAAGTTTTCACCTGAGGAGGCAACAATTTGGGTAGATAGCATATGTACAGATAGTGAAATTGTATTGACAGTTAGAGATGAGGGTTTGGGTATTCCTGAGGAAGATATGAAACATCTTTTTGAGCGTTTCTTTAGAGGTAAGAATGTAGTGAATATTCCAGGTACAGGTCTTGGTCTGCATATTGTTTCAAAATATGTAGAACTGATGGGTGGAACAATTCATGTTGGGAGTGCACTTGAAAAAGGAACAAGATTTACTATAAAATTCAATATATGAACACCATTCTATTGATTGAAGACAATAATGAAATTAGAGAAAATACTGCCGAGATATTAGAATTGGCAAATTATAAAGTCGTAACCGCAGAAAACGGGAAAGATGGAATTGAAAAGGCAAGTGCTGTTAAACCCGATGTTATCATTTGTGATATCATGATGCCTGTATTGGATGGGTATGGTGTATTACACATGCTCAATAAAAATGAAGAACTAAGAAATATTCCATTTATTTTTCTTACTGCAAAAACTGAGCGATTGGATTTCAGAAAAGGAATGGAGATGGGTGCTGATGATTATATAACAAAACCATTTACAGAACTTGAATTGCTCAATGCAATTGAACAGCGTTTAAAGAAGGTAGATGTATATAAAAAGCGGTATACAAAAGCTGATGAAGGAATGAGGAATCTGTTGGAAGATATTGGTAAGCAAGATGTTTGGAAAGATTTTGCATCAGATAGAAATATCAATCATTACAAAAGGAAAAGTATTATTTATAGTGAAGGTAATCATCCAAATCGACTTTTTTATGTGAAGAAAGGTAAGGTGAAGTTGTACAAGACCAATGACGATGGCAAAGATCTTACCATTGGGCTGTTTGGGGAAGGAGATTATTTTGGTTATTTATCCTTATTGGAGAATTCTGTTTATCGTGAAACTGCTGAAGCTATGGAAGATGCTGAAATTGCTATGATTCCCAGAGAAGAATTTGATGCTTTGATTCGCGACAATACATTGGTGATGAAAAAATTCTTACAAATTCTTGCAGGTAATGTGGTCGAAAAAGAGAATCAGTTATTGGGATTGGCTTACAACTCCTTAAGGAAGCGTGTGGCAGATGCACTGATTATGTTGAGGAATAAATTTGGAAAAGGCAAGTCTGGTTTCGCTATTCATATTTCGAGGGAAGATTTAGCAAATATTGCAGGTACTGCTACTGAGTCACTCATTAGAACTTTAAGTGATTTTAAAGCAGAGAAAATGATTGACATCAAAGAAGGTAATATAGTATTGCTAAATGAAAAGAAATTAGAATTATTAATGAATTAATGATTAGTTGATAAGGTGGAAAGATAGGTATTGTAGTCTTTTGCAATTATTGCATGGTCTCGCTCAATAAACTCAATTTGATCCCTAAGATTTTTTTGGGTTTTGGCTAATTCATCGCTAATATCCTTTGAAGAGATCGTTTTTATTTCTCTCCATTTATGAGCATGTTTTTTTAAATCATGAAGGACATGATCATATATATCGTCTTTAACGATAAATTGATTCTGAAAATGTTCAGCCAGGGATAGCTTTTCCCTGTCTTTTATTTGGTCAATGACTTCAGAAAGTCGGTTTTTTAAAAATGTATTTTCCTGGTTCAGAAACTCTACTAGTCTGATCCAGGAATGAATCTCGAACTGAAATTGGTTTAAGGTGCTACTGTCTTTCAAATCCTTTGTAATCATAAGCCTTGTTTTAAAATCTGCTGACCTGCACTTGCAGGCCAGCAGATTGTTTAGTAATCAATGAACACTGATTTTTTGGTGGACCGACTTTTGAGCTCCTTCTTTTTTAGGAAGTGTTAATTTTAGTTCACCATGTACATAGTTTGCATCAATTTTATCTGCTACGGTATCTTCCGGAATTGAAAAAGATCTGGAAAAAGAATTATAGTTGTATTCTTTTCGGGTATAGCCATCTTCTTTTTCTTCTTCCGATTTTTCTTTCTCTGCACTAATGGTAATCTTTGAACCATTGACATCAATATTAAAATCTTTTTTGTCTAAGCCCGGTGCTGCCATTGTAATTTCATAAGATTTCTCTGTTTCTTTTACATTGACTGCAGGCATGTGGCCAGCAAAGGGCCATCTTTCATCCAGCCATTCATTCATAGGTCTAAGCATGTCTTCAAACAAAGAGGGTCTTAAAAAACTTGAGCGAACCAGTGTTTTTCCATTTCCTTTCATACATCAATTTTTTAGGGTGATAAAATTTAGTTCACAAAACTAAATTTCAGCTACCCCAATGTTAATAAGGTTTATCATTATAAAAAATGAGTTTGGTCATTTTGCCTCGCAGTGAACTATCGTCCCGTTTACGGGTAAAATAGCTGGACTTAAAAAATTACCAAGATTCATTCCTCTGATAATGAGTATGATGGCCATTAAACCAATCAAAACTGGATACCATTTTGTTAGATACCTTCTTACACTTACCTGCATGTTTTTCCCAAAGAATAGTAGGACCGACAAAAGCGGTAATGTACCAATTCCAAAGACAATCATAAACATGGCTCCTTTTAGAGGATCCTGTACTGCTGCAGCACCTGCTAAAGCAATATATACTAATCCACAAGGCAGAATGCCATTCAGCATGCCTGCTATAAAATCAGATCCTTTTGTTTTTGATTGAAAGAGAGATGACAATTTTGACTTCCAGAATTGTACCAAAAGAACATTTGAAAAATTTCTTTCAAATGCTGGAAATAATTTTGTTAGTATAAGTATGACGAGAAAAACAATGCCCAGACTCAGTGAAATATTTTGCTGCAATCCGAACCATCTTGCAGTTGAGCCAATGGTGCCAAATGCTACACCCCATATTGCATAAATGCTTATTCTTCCTGATTGATAGAACAACCAATCTGTAATAGAAAGGCTTCCGGTTTGATTGCTGATCAGCGAACTGAACATGAGTGGTCCGCACATACCAATACAATGGAGACTTCCACCAAGTCCAATGAGAAAAGCTGGTATAATAAATTCAAGTATCAATTTATAAGAAGATTATCTTTTCAAAAAAATAGGATTGTCCATCAGCTTCCCATTCCAATTTAAATGTATAATTGCCACTTCTTCCTTCCGGGATTTGAATTTGTTGATTACCATTGTTTGTATTGATGGTGCCTCCCACATCCATTTTACGATCAGCAGCAAAATAGAGATTCCATGTTCCAACGGTATTGGTGTTGCTGAATTCTGGTGGTAGTTTTATAATCAGTAAACTATTTATTGGATCTTTTTCTACTGCAACAGAAGCTGATAGCTTGGCGGTCTTTTCAGATTGATCAATAACCTTTTGATAGGCAAGTTCTTCCTCATAGTAATTGTCAGATACCAGATCTCGGTTCTCTAAAGATGTAAGGTAGACAAGGGATAAAATGCCGCCTGCAAATATGAGATAAACGAATAAGATTTTATAACCCCAGTTGATTTTCATGTATTGTGTTTTAAGAAGAAATGGGACCAATAAAAGTTGTTTTTTTTGTTGAAAGCTTTTTGCCTTCTGCACGGACTTCAATTTTTACATCAGACTTTCTCTTTTTAATGAGGTTTGCTTTTTTCTTTACCAGGAAGGTGATTACCGTATAGCTTTCTTTTGTGATCAGTGGTTTCTTTCCGATAACTTCAATGCTTCCCTCATCTTCTGGAATAGATAGGCTAACCTCAATGTCTTTATGTGTTTTGTTGAACATTCTGGCAGAGTATAAATTTCCAATGTATCCATTGGGTAGTGATTGGTAAATCATGCCTTGTGTTCTTAAGATGGTAATATCGACGGTATCTCGCGTAGCCAACATGATAAATAAAGCTGAGGCAATAGCCAACAATAAAAAGGAATAGCCTTTGATTCTAGTTGTTATTTTTAATTTTTCTTTCTTGGCAATATTGTTTTCTGAAGCGTAACGAATCAGTTGTTTGGGTTTGTCGACTGCTTCCATGATTTCATCGCAGGCGTCTATACAGGCAGTACAATTGATACATTCCAATTGAGTGCCATTTCGAATATCAATACCAGTTGGACAAACACGAACACAGGCTTTGCAGTCGATACAATCTCCAGTCTTTTGTTCTGCAATTTTACCTCTGGGTTCTCCTCTTACGTAATCATAGGCAACGACGATTGAATTTTTATCCAGCAAAACACCTTGTAATCGGCCATAGGGACAAACTACAATACAAACTTGTTCTCTGAACCAATAATAAACAAAGAAGAATACACTGGTGAAAATAAGAAGCGCAATAAAAGTACTGGCGTGAGCGCCAATTCCTTCGTGGGCATACCTCAACACTTCATCCATGCTGATGAGATAAGCCATAAAATAATTGGCTATGATGAATGAAATCAGGTAGAATACAAGAATCTTGGTAGCACGTTTTCTGATTTTAAATCCATTCCAAGGCATTGCCTTGAGTTGTTGCTGTTTGTTGGAGTCACCATCAATCCAATATTCTATTTTGCGAAATACCATTTCCATGAAAATGGTTTGTGGACAAGCCCAGCCGCAGAAGACCCGGCCAAAGACGGATGTAAAAAGAATGATGAACACCACAAACGTAATCATGGCCAAGGCAAAAATGAAGAAGTCTTGTGGACCAAAAATTTGTCCGAATATGATAAACTTCCTCTTCAACACATTAATCATGATGAAGGGTTCACCATTCATTTTAATCCAGGGTAAAGTGAAAAAGATAATTAGATAGACTATAGATGCAAAAGTTCTTCTATCGGTAAACCAACCCTTAGGTTTTTTGGGAAAAATATATTTTCTCTTTCCCTTTTGGTCGATTGTGCCAACAGAGTCCCTGAACGTTTGATCTAACAATGCTTCTTTTTCATTCGCGGAAATCATAAGGTTGGTTGTTCAGTTTTCAACGAACTGGAGTCGGTTTTTACTGCAGCTTCCTCATAGATATTTCCTTGAGGGGCTTTAGGATTGGCAGGTTTGGTTCCTAGTAATGAACGTACATAGCTGGTCAGTTCTTTCATTTGTACAGGACTGTACATCGACTGCCAGGATTGCATTCCTTTTTCAGGGTAACCAATTTTGATTGTTTTATATATATCGTTTAATGAACCTCCATGTATCCAGTATTCATCTGTAAGATTTGGGCCAATTCCACCTTCACCATTTATGCCATGACAAGCAACACAAGATTGTGTATAAAGGCCTTTACCTAAAGCTATTCCAGAAGCATCAGCCAATGTCACATTGTTTTCATCAACCAGATCTTTAGTCTTTGCTTTGTATAATTCCTCTTGTTTTTTGCCAACTTCTATTTCTGCAGCATATTCTTGCTCTGGATTTTTTCCAGTTCCAGAAACATGGAAATTGAAGATGTAGATGACCGCAACAACAATTGTTACATAGAAACCATATTTCCACCATGGTGGAAGAGAGTTGTCAAGTTCTTTGATGCCATCATAATCGTGATCCAATAAAACATCAGCCTCTTTTTCAATAGGTACAGCCCGGGTCATCCATTTTTTGTCAAGTGTGCTCCACCATTTAGAAAAGTTTGATGGTTCTCCTGCTTTGGCCAATGCAGCATCAGCCTCACCAGAAAGCTCTCTGAATGATCTGCGGATCATTAATGCCAAGTACAAGATCACTAAGAGTTCTATTCCGATAACGGACATCATTGAATAGAATTCTATGAATCCCATATTTCCATACTTGGTATCTTTTGGAAGTCCACTGACGATATAGCTTTCTTGTGCAGATGCAGTTGAAGAAAGAACTGAAGAAAAAACAATAACGATGAAGCTTTTCAGGCTCATTTCACTTTTTCTTTTTTTCAGTATTTGTTTTGACAGTGTAATCAATACTTGTGATAATAGCCAGATCACACCTACCAGTACAAGGGCAATGATGATCAATGCCCATTCTAAATATGATTGATTATTTATAGACATGTTGGTTGTTTTAGGGGTTATTGATCGAGAGGAAGATTTTTCATTTCGTCAACATTCGATTTTTTCATTCTATATACATAGATCAATACCAGAATGAAAAAAGTAAAGAAAATCAGTTGTCCCACTAACGGATAAACAGATATCCCATCTATTTTTTCCGCATATTGTTTGATGAATTTGAACATGGTACTACTGTTTTGCGGTTTTAAATTTTTCGATGTCTGTCCCTAATCTTTGCATATAAGCAATGATGGCAATAATCTCTTTGTTCGATGGTGTTTGAATACCATCATCTTTCAGGTTCTTTGCAATCTCATCCGCTTGTTTCATTAAATCCCGGTTGGCTTTATCAGCATATCCTTCTTCATAAGGAACGCCCAGTTTTTGCATGGCCCTGATTTTTGCAGGAGTTGAAATAGTATCCAGATCCTGGTCAAGCATGAAGGAATAGGAAGGCATGATAGAACCTGTT
>CAZVYI010000031.1:0-7565 GCA_964631755.1 uncultured Sphingobacterium sp.
TGATCACAGCTTAAATCTTTATTAAGATGGGAATCACAAAAAAAAGAAAAGCAATTGCAGGTAAGGTAGATGATAAAAAGATCTATTCACTTACCGAAGCTTCAGGTTTAGTAAAAGAAATTAACTGCACAAAATTTGATAGTTCAGTAGATCTACACATCAGACTAGGTGTGGATCCTAAAAAAGCAGATCAGGCGGTTCGTGGTACAGTTACCCTTCCTCATGGAACTGGTAAGACCAAGAAAGTGTTGGTACTTTGCACACCTGAAAAGGAAGCAGAAGCAACAGCAGCTGGTGCTGATTTTGTTGGACTTGACGAATTTATCCAAAAAATTGAAGGTGGCTGGACGGATATCGATGTAATCATCGCTACTCCCTCAGTTATGCCTAAATTGGGTAAGCTGGGTAAAGTGCTCGGTCCTCGTAACTTGATGCCTAATCCAAAGACAGGAACTGTAACCAATGATGTTGTAGCTGCTATCAAGGATGTAAAGGCTGGTAAAGTTGCGTTTAAAGTGGACAAAGCAGGTATCGTTCACGCATCAATTGGTCGTGTTAGCTTCTCTTCTGAGAAGATAACAGAAAACAGTATGGAGTTGCTTAACGCCATTATAAAGGCAAAGCCTTCTACTGCTAAAGGAACCTACTTGAAAAGTGTATTCATGGCAAGCACCATGAGTCCTGCTATCGCCATAGACACCAAAGTACTGGTACACTAATTGGTGAACAATTTTTAACACAATTAAACAGCTTAACAATGAATAAGCAAGAAAAAAATGAAGTGATTGAAGTGCTGAAGGAGAAATTCAGTCAGTACAACAATTTCTATATCACGGATACTGAATCACTTAGTGTTGAACAGGTTTCTAATCTCAGAAGAGCGTGTTTCGACAAGCAAGTGGAAATGAGGGTAGCTAAAAACACCTTGATCCGCAAAGCGCTTGAATCTTTAGACGCTGAGAAATACTCAGGTGTGTATGACTCTTTACACAACGTAACAGCTTTGTTGTTCTCAGAAAATCCTAAGGAACCTGCATTGATCATCAGCGCTTTCCGTAAGAAAGGTAATGTTGAGAAGCCAGTTTTGAAAGCTGCTTTCATCAATGGTGATATCTATGCTGGTGACAACAACCTTAAAGCCCTTACCCAAATCAAAACCAAGAACGAGCTTATTGGTGAGGTTATTGGCTTGTTGCAATCTCCAGCCAAGCGTGTGCTTGCTGGTTTGTTGCAACACCACGAAAAGCAAGCTGAAGCTGCAGCTGCTGAATAAGAATTGTAAAAAACCCAACGCCACTGAGGTTCAAATGTGGCATATTTATAACCATCCGCTGGAGCCTAAAGCTTTGAAAGCGGTTTAAAAAGTAAAAACATGGCAGACGTAAAAGCATTAGCCGAACAACTAGTAGGCTTAACAGTAAAAGAAGTTCAAGAATTGGCTGAAGTATTGAAAGCTGATTACGGAATCGAACCAGCAGCAGCAGCAGTTGTAGTTGCAGCAGGTGAAGGTGGTGGCGCAGCCGCTGCTGAAGAAAAGACTGCATTTGATGTAATCTTGAAGAACGGTGGAGCTAACAAACTTGCTGTAGTAAAGATCGTTAAAGATTTGACTGGTCTTGGTCTTAAAGAAGCTAAGGATCTTGTTGATGGTGCTCCTAAGCCCATTAAAGAAGGTGTTTCAAAAGCTGAAGCTGAAGATCTTGCTGCCAAGCTTAAAGAAGCTGGCGCTGAAGTTGAAGTTAAATAAGCAACAACCTTTTTTAGATAGAAAACCGGACTTTCGTCCGGTTTTTTTTTGCCTCCAGCAACCAATTTTATTGGCCATTCAAGAACCATGCCAAATTATTGCTTGAGCCCAATAAATTTGTCAGTTTCAGCGAATTATCCTAACTTCGCAATCCCTTAAATTGGGCTTATTTCAATTTTGACCTCCGTTGATGTTGTAAGTACCTGTAAATCAATTTTTTGTAATTGGGTAGCAGCAGCGGAACTTTATTGTTTTAAGAAATACACACTTTAAAAAGCACATCATTCTATGTCTTCAGCAAAAGTGGCTTCAAGCAGAGTACATTTTGGTAAGGTAAAGCACCTGGCAGAAACTCCAGATTTATTAGAAATTCAGATTCAGTCGTTCAAGGATTATTTCCAATTGGAAACAACACCAGACAAGCGTAACAACGAAGGTCTGTTCAAGGTTTTCAAGGAAAACTTTCCGATCAATGATACAAGAAACATTTTCATGTTGGAGTTTCTTGATTATTTCATTGATCCGCCCAGGTACACCATCGAGGAGTGTATGGAGCGTGGACTGACTTACGCGGTTCCGCTTAAGGCCAAATTACGTCTGAGCTGTAATGACGAGGAACACGTAGATTTCCAGACTATCGTACAGGATGTATTCTTGGGTAATATTCCTTACATGACACCAAGAGGTACCTTTGTAATCAATGGTGCTGAAAGGGTTGTGGTTTCTCAGTTGCACCGTTCACCTGGTGTATTCTTTGGACAATCATTGCATCCAAACGGAACAAAAATTTATTCTGCACGTGTGATTCCTTTCAAGGGAGCTTGGATGGAATTTGCTACAGATATCAATAACGTGATGTATGCATACATCGATCGTAAAAAGAAATTCCCTGTAACTACATTGTTGCGTTCTATTGGTTTTGAAACTGATAAGGACATTCTTGAATTGTTCGGAATGGCTGATGAAGTGAAAGCTGATAAGAAGACCCTTTCTACAATGGTTGGAAAGCGTTTGGCTGCGAGAGTTTTAAAAACATGGGTTGAAGATTTCGTTGATGAAGATTCTGGTGAAGTAGTTTCTCTTGAGAGAAATGAAGTTGTGTTGGAGCGTGATAAAGTGTTGAATGAAAATGATATCGAAACTATACTTGAAACTGAGGTTAAGAGTGTATTCATTCAGAAAGAAGAGGTGAGTGGTGATTATGCTATCATCTACAATACTTTGAACAAGGATACTTCTAACTCTGAGTTGGAAGCGGTTCAACATATCTACAAGCAATTAAGAGGTGCTGATGCGCCTGATAACGAGACTGCTCGTGGTATCATTGATAAATTATTCTTTAGTGATAAGCGTTATGATCTTGGTGAAGTAGGTCGTTACAAAATCAACAAGAAGTTGAATTTGAACTACGGTCTTAACCAAAAGACATTGACCAAAGAAGACATCATTGAAATCATTAAATACCTTGTTCGTTTGACCAATGGTAAGGCTGAGATTGATGATATTGATCACTTGAGCAACAGACGTGTTCGTACTGTGGGTGAACAATTGTATGCACAATTTGGCGTAGGTCTTGCCAGGATGGCGAGAACTATTCGTGAGCGTATGAACGTTCGTGATAATGAGGTGTTTACGCCAGTTGATTTGATCAATGCTCGTACACTCTCTTCTGTGATCAATTCATTTTTTGGAACATCACAGCTATCACAGTTCTTGGATCAGACCAATCCATTAAGTGAGATCACGCACAAGCGTCGTATCTCCGCTCTTGGTCCCGGTGGTTTGAGCAGAGAGCGTGCAGGTTTCGAGGTTCGTGACGTACACTACTCACACTATGGTCGTCTTTGTACAATTGAAACTCCGGAAGGTCCAAACATTGGTTTGATCTCTACACTTTGTGTACACGCAAAGATCAATGAGATGGGCTTTATCGAAACGCCATACAGAAAAGTAAATGATGGTAAGGTTGAAGTAAAGAAACTTACTTACCTCAGTGCCGAAGAAGAAGATACTGCAAAGATTGCACAAGCAAACGTTCCTTTGACCGACAAGAGTGAGTTTGCTGAAGATAAGGTGAAGGCAAGACAGACTGGCGACTTCCCAATTCTTGAACCTAATGAGGTTGAGTACATGGACGTAGCGCCAAACCAGATTGTAGGTCTTAGTGCATCATTGATTCCATTCTTGGAGCATGATGACGCTAACCGTGCCTTGATGGGATCAAACATGCAACGTCAGGCTGTTCCATTGATCAAGCCACAGGCTCCGATTGTTGGTACTGGACTTGAAGCGAAAGCTGCACGTGATGCACGTATCCAGATGCATGCTGAAGGTAATGGTGTAGTTGAGTTTGTTGATGCAAATGAAATTCATGTTCGTTATGAGCGTGATGAAGCACAAAAGCTTGTAAGCTTTGAAGATGATTTGAAAATCTATAAGCTTACGAAGTTCATCAAAACCAACCAGGAGACTTCTATTACATTGAGACCAGCTGTTGCTAAAGGTCAGCGTGTTAAAGACGGTGATTTCTTGACTGAAGGTTATGCTGTAAAGAATGGTGAACTTGCATTGGGTCGTAACTTGAAAGTGGCCTTCATGCCATGGAAAGGATACAACTTTGAGGATGCGATTGTAATCAACGAAAAAGTAGTTAGCGAAGACTTATTTACTTCTATTCATATTTCAGAATTTGAATTGGAAGTACGTGATACAAAGTTGGGTGAAGAGGAATTGACTCCAGATATCCCTAACGTTTCTGAAGAAGCTACAAAAGACCTTGATCAATACGGTATTATCCGCATTGGTGCTCAGGTTAAAGAAGGAGATATTATCATCGGTAAGATCACACCTAAGGGTGAAAGTGATCCTACACCAGAAGAAAAACTTTTGAGAGCTATCTTCGGTGATAAGGCTGGTGATGCAAAAGATGCTTCTTTGAAAGCGCCAAGTGGAACAGAAGGTGTTGTTATTGGAAAGAAGCTTTTCCAGCGTGCCAAGAAAGACAAGAATTCAAAAGCAAAAGAAAAAGCTGCAATAGAAAAACTTGAAGCAGTTCATACACAGAACGAAAAAGATTTGCTTGAACTTCTTGTTGGTAAGCTTCAAATCTTGTTGAAAGACAAAGCATCTTCTGGCGTTTCCAATAATTTTGGCGAAGTGATCATCGGAAAAGGTGCTAAGTTTAATCCGAAGTCATTGGCAACAATCGATTACCAAAACGTAAATCCTTTGGGATGGACAGGTGATGAAAAGATTGATAACGCTATCAATACCTTGTTGCACAACTATAACATCAAGTACAACGAAGAATTAGGGCGCTACAAGCGTGAGAAATTCAATATCTCTATTGGTGATGAATTGCCAGCTGGTGTTTTGAAACTAGCCAAAGTATATCTTGCTGTTAAGCGTAAGCTGAAAGTAGGTGATAAGATGGCGGGTCGCCACGGAAATAAGGGTATTGTTGCCAAGATCGTAAGGGCAGAAGATATGCCATTCCTTGAGGATGGAACACCAGTAGATATCGTATTGAATCCATTGGGTGTACCTTCTCGTATGAACTTGGGACAGATCTATGAAACCATCCTTGGATGGGCTGGAGAAAAATTAGGCTTGCGTTTCTCAACGCCAATTTTCGACGGTGCAACTGTTGATGAAATCAAAGGTCTCATCGATCAGGCGCAATTACCAAGCTTTGGTCACACCTATCTTTATGATGGTGAAACTGGTGAGCGTTTCCATCAAAAAGCGACTGTAGGTATTATCTACATGCTTAAGTTACACCACATGGTAGACGATAAGATGCACGCACGTTCAATCGGTCCATACTCTCTTATTACACAACAGCCGTTGGGTGGTAAAGCACAATTCGGTGGTCAGCGTTTCGGTGAGATGGAGGTGTGGGCACTTGAAGCATATGGTGCTTCAAACATCCTACAGGAGTTGTTAACGCTTAAATCTGATGATATCATTGGAAGGGCTAAGACATACGAAGCGATTGTGAAAGGTGATAACGTGCCGCGTGCAGGTATTCCAGAATCATTCAATGTATTGGTACACGAGCTTCGCGGTCTTGGATTAGACCTGAAGTTTGATAACTAATCACTTGATTATACTATTAAAGCCATTCCCAAAAGGAATGGCTTTTTTTATGAATTCATTAGTAGCTTTTAAGTTAAATTATGGATATCTTTCTGTTAACTCAAGCTTACTATGTATCCACTACGTCTCACTGAATTTAAGGTGATTGATTTTCTTTCAATCGAGCCACAATTGTTCTATTCTGAAAGAAAGGATACTAAGTTTATATTTCATCGATCTGAATTACAAAGCATTATCGATAGTTTGGTTAATGAATATCTGCTGGTTCTCCATTATGGAAAAAATAGTCAAACCTATTCTACCATTTATTATGATTCGCCAGAATTAAAATATTATCTGGCACATCATAATGGACATGGCAACAGAATGAAAATGCGCACTCGGACCTACGAGAATGGAAGTAGTTTTTTTGAAGTCAAACAAAAAACGAACAAAGGAGTAACATTAAAAGAGAGATATAACTCTCCCGAGACTAAATTGGAAGGATTACAACCACAACTTGAAGTAGTTTACGAGCGCATCACATTATACGATAAATGTTTACAGGAAAAAATAACGGTTGATTTTAATCTTTTATTTCTTGATGGTGAAAGAAATTTAGGATATCAAGACTTAGTGATTGTAGAATCTAAAAAAATGAAAAATATTTATTCTCCATTTATGGAACTCATGAAGAAGAAGCGAGTTGAAGCTGTATCTATGAGTAAATATTGTCTCGGAGTTGTTAGTCTATTTGATCATGTTAAGAAAAATAATTTTAAAAACTTAATTCATAAAATCCATAAGCTTAATAACAATTAAAATGGAATTTCTACAGCTTGTTAGTAATTGGACTTGGGAAGAAGTGAACCCGGTATTCATTGTCAAACTTATGATAGACCTGATATCGGTATATGTTTTGGCAAAGTTTATCTACTTAAAACGTCACCATCGTACAGATTTATTCCTCACTTTTTTCTCATTCAACATCATTGTTTTTTTTATCAGCTATTTACTAAATCGTGTAGACCTTAGTACTGGTGCAGCTTTTGGTTTGTTTGCTATTTTTTCAATGTTGCGGTATAGGACCGAAGGAATTTCTGCAGTTGATATGACTTATCTCTTTTTGTGTATTGCACTTGGGTTAGTGATGGCTGTCAGCACCGGTAGCTTCTTTGAACACCTGATCCTGGCTGGATTTATTTTGTTCACGACTTATTTATTGGAGACAGGTTTTGTGGCCAAGAAAAGAGGTAAAATTTCTATTGTATTTGAAAAGCCTGAATTGACACATCCCGAAAGAAAAAAAGAGTTGATTGATGAACTTGAAAAAAGAACAGGGTTAAAAATATTCCAAGTTGAGGTAGGCGATATAGATTTTTTGAAAGATTCAGTCATATTAGAAGTGTATTATGAAGAAGCTTAGTATCATCTTTTTATTTTCATTGTTGATAGGCTTGAACATAGTTAATGCTCAAGCTACCAGATCTGACCCTGTTGATAATCAAGGATGGTTCAGCGCTGGAGTCGATCTTGATTTACCAAAGAAATGGAAGGCGGAACTTGAATATCAGGCAAGAGTATTTAATGACCTGAAAACATTTAATGGTTCATTTTATTCAATTGGTATAGAAAAAGGACTTTCTTCTTGGTTTGCATTACAGACAGAATACCGATTGGCACAAGTGTTAAGGGGTACTTACCATAGGGTTAGTGCTGGTTTTGTTCTTGATAAAAAAGT